>DAIRFM010000002.1:7403-22898 GCA_036795025.1 Burkholderiales bacterium
GGCGCAGTTACGGTGGTTTTCCACGCTATCCAGGTATTCGCGCGTAACGTCGCCGGTGATGTAATTGCCGTCGAAGCAGGAGGTTTCGAATTCCGTGAGTCGCGGGTTCGCCTCGCGCACCGCGGCCTTGAGCGCATCCAGATCCTGGTAGATGAGTGCGTCGGCGCCGATTTCGCGCGCGATCTCCTCATTGCTGCGGCCGTTGGCGATCAGTTCCTGGCGCGTGGGCATGTCGATGCCGTAGACGTTGGGATAGCGCACTGGCGGCGCGGCCGAGGCGAAGAACACCCGGTTGGCGCCGGACTCGCGCGCCATCATCACGATTTCGTGGCTGGTGGTGCCGCGCACGATGGAATCGTCGACCAGCAGCACGTTCTTGCCCTTGAATTCCATCGCTATCGCGTTCAGCTTTTGCCGCACCGATTTCTTGCGCTCCCTCTGGCCGGGCATGATGAAGGTGCGGCCGATGTAGCGGTTCTTGACGAAGCCTTCGCGGTAAGACAAGCCCAGGTTCAAGGCGAGTTGCATCGCGCTGGGACGGCTGGAATCGGGGATCGGGATCACCACGTCAATGTCGAGATGTGAGTACTGGGTCCTGATCTTCGCCGCCAGCTGCTCGCCCATGTGCAGCCGCGTCTCATAGACCGACACCCCGTCCATGAGCGAGTCCGGGCGCGCGAGATAGACATACTCGAAAATGCAGGGGTTGAGCGAGGTCTTGCCCGCGCACTGGCGGCTGTAGAAATTGCCGTCCTCGTCGATAAACACGGCCTCGCCCGGCGCAACGTCGCGCACAATCTGAAAACCCAGGGTGTCCAGGGCCACCGATTCCGACGCCACCAGGTATTCGTAGCCGTTGCCGGTGTCGATGCGGCCGATCACCAGCGGCCTGATGCCGTAAGGGTCGCGGAAAGCGAGCAGACCGTAGCCGGCGATCATCGCCACCACCGCGTAGGCACCGCGGCAGCGCCGGTGCACGTTGGCTACCGCGGTAAAAATGATCTGCGGATCGAGCTTGTAATTGGTCGAAGCCTCCTGCAACTCGTGCGCCAGCACGTTCAGCAGCACTTCGGAATCCGAGTTGGTGTTGATGTGGCGCAGGTCCTGACGGAACATCTCCTGTTTCAGGCTCTCCGAATTGGTGAGGTTGCCGTTGTGGCCGAGCACAATCCCGAACGGCGAGTTGACATAAAACGGTTGCGCTTCGGCGGTGCTCGAAGGCGAGCCCGCGGTGGGATAACGGCAGTGAGCAATGCCCATGTTGCCGGTCAGGGCGCGCATGTTGCGGGTGTGAAATACGTCGCGCACCAGCCCCCCGCCTTTGTGCATGTGGAAGGTCTGCCCCTCGGATGTGGCGATGCCCGCCGCGTCCTGCCCGCGGTGCTGCAGCACCAGCAGCCCGTCGTAGAGCAACTGGTTCACCGGAGCCCTAGCCACTACACCGAGAATTCCGCACATGGTGTCACCTGTAACGGATGCGCTGCGCCAAATCTTTCGGTAGCGCCGGCCTGGCTGCCAGCACCGCAGTTTCAACCGGGCCGGAAAGCACCGCCTCGCGCCAGAAAGGCTCCTTCGGCAGGCTGGTCAACCCGGCCAGCATCACCCCGACAAACACGATCAGCACGCCGCGCACGAGTCCGAACAAGGCGCCGACTGCGCGGTCGGTTAATCCCAGGCCTGCAGCGCGAAACAGCTTCGCCAGCAGCACTCCGGCCAATCCCGACAGCAGCAGCACGCCGAGGAAAATCACCAGGTAGGCGATGACCGCCCTCAGCATGGGCGACAAAGCCGCCGGCAGCCACTGCGCCAGTTGCTGTGCGAACAGGCCCGACAGGATCAGGGCCGCCGCCCACCCCGCCAGCGCGGCGATTTCCCTCACCACGCCCCGCAACACCGCCAACAGCACCGACAGGCCGACAATGGCGAACACGGCATAATCAAACCACGTCATCGGCTCGCAACAGCGCCAGGCTTGAGTCCCATCGCGTCCAGCTTGGCGCGCGCCTTTTCGGCGGCTTCCCTGCTGGCAAAAGGCCCGGCGCGTACGCGCGTCAATTCGCCCTTGCTGGTCTTCACTGGTTCAGTATAAGACTTTACCCCGGCTGCAGAAAGCTTGGTCCGCAGCTGTTTCACGTTGGTCGCATTGGAAAATGAATCGAGCGTCACGACCCAGGCCTGGTCGCCGAGCGCGGCTGGTGCGCGCTCCTGCCCGGCTTTGTCGGCAGGCGGAGCCGGCGCCTTGGCGGCCTTGTGCGCCACCGCCGGCTCTGCTCTGGCCGGGAGCGGCTCTGCCTTGACCGGCGACGGTTCAGCCTTGGCCGGGAGCGGCTCGGCTTTAACGGCAGGGGCCTCGGTTTTTTTCTCGGGTGCCTGCGCGACAGGCATCTGCGGCGCAGGCGGCACGGCGCGGCTAGTGAAGCCGCCCGATTCCTGCTTGGGAATCTGCACGTCGAGCGGCGGGCCGGCCGGGCCAGGCTCCTTGTCCAGAATCAGGGGCAGAATGATGACGACGAAGGTCACCAAGGCGATAGCGCCGACCAGGCGGCGCCGGGCTCGCCGTTTCAGCTGCAGGGCTTCTTCGCTTTCCGCCATCTACGCCTTTGATTGTTCCCGAGCCGCAATTACTTCCGCCACGGTATGAAAGGATCCGAACACGATAATTCTATCACTTTCCGCAGCCTCACCGCGGGCCGCGGCGTAGGCTGCCGCTGGATTTTCGAACTCGCGCACGGCGTCCACACCGGCCTGCCTCAGCGCCTGCGCCAGATCTGCGGCCCGAGCGCCGCGTGGCGGCGGCAGCGTACAAACCAACCACTGATCCACGTGCCCGGTGAGCAAGCTCACGACGCCCGCAATATCCTTGTCGCGCAGCATGCCGAACACCGCCCAGGTACGCGAGTAAGGGCCCATGTCCGACAGGTTGTCCGCCAGTACTGCGGCCGCGTGCGGGTTGTGTCCCACGTCGAGCACCACTGCAGGACGTCCCGGCAGCACCTGAAATCGTCCGGGCAGTCCGACCTCGGCCAATCCACGCTGCAGATGCTGCGGCGACACCGGCAAGCGCTGCTGCAAGGCATCCAGGGCCGCGAGAGCCGCACTCGCATTCAGCAACTGGATCCTGCCGTGCAGCGCCGGGTAAGCCAGGCCGGATTTCCTGCCTGCCGGCCCCCAGAACAGCCACTGATCGGGCTCAGCCTCGCAGCCGAATTCCTGCCCAATGCGCAACAGCCGCGCGCCTATTGCTTGCGCGTGCGCCAGCACCGACGCCGGTGGCACCGGATCGGCGAGCACCGCCGGTTTGCCCGCGCGAAAAATGCCGGCCTTCTCATAGCCGATAGCCTCGCGCGTGGCACCAAGGTAATCCATGTGGTCCAGGCCGATGCTGGTGACGATGGCGCAGTCGGCGTCAAAGGCATTCACCGCGTCCAGGCGTCCGCCCATGCCGACTTCCAGCACCAGCACATCGACCGCGCTGCGCAGGAACAGATCCACTGCGGCGAGCGTGCCGAACTCGAAATAAGTCAGGCGAGTGTTCCCGGCCATTTCCGTTCTGGCCGCCTCGACCCGCGCGAACGCTGAAACAAGCGCCGCATCATCGGCTTCGCGCTTCGCAATGCGCACCCGCTCGTTGTAGCGCAACAGATGCGGCGAGGTATAGAGGCCGACGCGGTAGCCCGCCGCCGTGAGGATGGCTTCGAGCATGGCGCAGGTCGAGCCTTTGCCATTGGTGCCGGCGACGGTGATGATCGGCACGGCGGGCGCGAGGCCCATCGCATCGCGCACGCGCTCGACCCGCTCCAGCCCGAGCGCGATGGTCTGCGGATGCTGCTGCTCGATGTAGGCGAGCCAGCCGGCTAGATCTCTTGTCACATACGAATCGAATGTTGACATAATTGGAATTGCGATGTTGCGCGGACGAGAAACCGTCCGCGCGGATCGTCGATTGCGTACGGACGAAAAGCCGTCCGTACGCAATCGGCGATCTTGTATAAAAACAACCCCAAGCCGTTGTTGCTTTTATCCATAACCGTGATTTTGGTACGGATGCGCTTTTCATCCGTACCAAAATCACGGTTGGCGCGCGTAGCGCGCAATGCCTGCTACTCGCGTGCGACAGTACTTAGGATGCCGTATATATATAGCGTGCTCAGGTGTTCTCTGGAGCAATGCGCAGCAGCAGGGTGATCAACTGCGCCAGCCGGTCGCGCATCTGGCGCCGGTCGACGATCATGTCGATGGCGCCCTTCTCCAGCAGGAACTCGGCGCGCTGGAAGCCTTCAGGCAGTTTCTCCCGCACGGTCTGCTCGATCACGCGCGGGCCGGCAAAGCCGATCAGCGCCCGCGGCTCGGCGATGATCACGTCGCCGAGCATGGCAAAGCTCGCCGACACGCCGCCCATGGTGGGATCGGTAAGCACCGAAATGAACGGGAGCTTGCGCGCCGCGAGCTGGGTCAGCACCGCCGTCGTCTTCGCCATTTGCATCAGCGACAACAACCCCTCCTGCATGCGTGCCCCGCCGGTGGCGGTAAAGCAGATGAAGGGCAGGTTCTGCTCCACGCACACGTGCACGCCGCGCACGAAGCGTTCGCCCACCACCGAGCCCATCGATCCGCCCATGAATTCGAACTCGAACACTGCCACCACCAGCGGGATGTTCTTGATCGCGCCCTGCATCACTACCAAGGCGTCGGTCTCTCCGGTCTGCCGCTGCGCATCCGCGAGGCGGTCGGGATAGCGCTTGCTGTCCTTGAACTTGAGGCTGTCCACCGGCAACACCTCGGCGCCGATCTCGAAACGGCCCTCGGAGTCGAGCAGCATGTCGATGCGCGAGCGCGCCGAAAGGCGATTGTGGTAGCCGCACTTGGGACAGACGTTGAGGTTTTTTTCCAGGTCGGTGGCGTACAGCACCGCGTCGCAGGACTCGCATTTGATCCACAGCCCCTCCGGCACGGCACGCTTGCTCGGGCCGATGGAGCGGTTGATCTTGGGCGGCAGCAGCTTCTGCAACCAGCTCATGTTGCGTCCAGCGCCTCCCGAATGCCCCGCATGAACCTGCCCGCGCGCAGCACCTGCTCGCCCGCGGGAGCCGCTTCCATTTCCTGGATAATGGCGCTGCCGATGACCACTGCATCGGCAAACTGCGCCACGGCCTTGGCCGTGGCCGCGTCGCGGATACCGAATCCCACGCCTACCGGCAGCGTGGTCTGGCGGCGGATCCGGGGAATTTTCTCGGCCACCTCCGCCAGATCCAGATGCCCGGCCCCGGTGACGCCCTTGAGCGAAACGTAATACAGGTAGCCGCTGGCAAGCTTGGCCACCTGGGCCATGCGCGCATCGCTGGAGGTCGGCGCGAGCAGAAAAATCAGGTCCATGCCGTGGCTGCGCACAAGGCCGGCGAAAGACTGGCATTCCTCCGGGGGATAATCCACCACCAGCACCCCGTCCACGCCGGCTTGCTGCGCCTCGTTGACGAAGCGCCCGGTACCCATCGCCTCGATCGGATTGGCATACCCCATCAGCACCACCGGCGTGGCCTGATTGCCGGCGCGGAACTCGCGCACCAATGCGAGCACGCGGTCCAGGCCCACCCCGTGCTTCAGGGCACGATCGCTCGCGCGCTGGATTACCGGGCCGTCGGCCATCGGGTCGGAGAACGGCACGCCCAGCTCGATCACGTCCGCGCCCGCCTCGACCAGCGCATGCATCAGCGGCACCGTCATGCCGGGTTCGGGATCGCCCGCAGTGACGAAAGGAATGAGTGCCTTCCTGCGTTTTTTTGCAAGCTGCTCGAATGTGGCCTGGATGCGGGACATTAAGATTTCACCGTACGGAAAAAAGATTTATCACAAAGGACACAAAGGAGGATGCTGATTGTGCGCCAAGATCCAATTTAACGCGCGCATTCTAGACTGGCCCCGCCTGATCAAACAGATCTGGAACCGAAGGTTTTCCTTCGTCTCCTTTGTGTCCTTTGCGGTTCCCGCCATTGTTGCCGTTCCGCGCCTCGGCCACACGCTTCTCGACGATCCTAAAATACTCCGGATTAAGCTCGAAGCCGATGAAACCCCGGCCGTGCCTGGCCGCAGCGACCGCCGAAGTCCCGCTGCCCATGAAGGGGTCGAGCACGGTGCCCCCCTCAGGGCAGCTTGCCAGCACCATGCGCTCGACGATTTCCAAGGGCTTTTGCGTCGGATGGTCCTCGCGCTCGCCGTGCTGGCGGTGCAGGCGCGACACGCTCCACACGTCCTTGGGGTTGTAGCCGACTTCCAGCCATTTCTTGCCCACGAAAATGGAGCGCGTTCGCGCCTTCTTGGTCTCGGCATCATATGGGATCCGCACCGCGTCGACGTCGAAGTAGTAGTTGCGCGATTTGACGAAAAAACCGATATTGTCATGCACCGACGAGAATTTGCGCGTGCTGCCGCCCATGCTCGGCACTCTGCGGTCCCAGATGATCTCGTTCACCATGGCAAGGCGCGTCTTCAGATGGCTGAACACCTCCGGGCTGTGCCGCCAGGTGAGAAATACGTACAGGCTGCCGTTCGCTTTCAGTTTTGGCACCACCGCGTCTATCCAGCGCCGGCTCCATGCGAGGTATTCATTCGCGCCGAGGCGGTCGGAATCGTTGCCGTAGTCCTTGCCCAGGCCATAGGGCGGATCGGCGATCACCAGATCCACGGACGCATCGGCCACGCGTTCAATCCCCGTCAGGGCATCCTCGTTGTAGAGCAGCGCGGTCATGTCAAATTGATCAGAACCGGATGCCCAACTTTTCGGCGACGGTGTGCATGTCCTTGTCGCCGCGGCCGGACAAATTCACCAGCAGGATCTTGTCTTTCGGCATGCCCGGCGCGATTTTCGCCGCATGCGCCAGCGCGTGGCTGGATTCCAGCGCCGGAATGATGCCCTCGTAGTGGCACAGATCGTGAAAGGCCTTGAGCGCTTCATCGTCGGTAATGGTGGCGTACTCGGCGCGGCCCGTGTCCTTCAGCCAGGCATGCTCCGGCCCGACGCCCGGGTAGTCGAGGCCGGCGGAAATCGAATGCGTCTCGATGATCTGGCCGTGCTCGTCCTGCAATAGATAGGTCCGGTTGCCATGCAGTACGCCGGGCCGGCCGGCGGTCAAAGACGCAGCGTGTTTGCCGCTGGCAAGGCCGTAGCCCGCCGCCTCGACGCCGATCAGGCGCACGCCATCGACCGGGATATAGTGATAAAAAATACCCATCGCATTGGAGCCGCCGCCGACGCAGGCGATTACCGCATCGGGCTGGCGCCCGGCGAGCTCCGGCATCTGCTGCAGGCATTCCTCGCCGATCACCGACTGGAAATCGCGTACCATCATCGGGTACGGGTGCGGCCCGGCGACCGTGCCGATGATGTAATAGGTGTTGTGGATATTGGTGACCCAGTCGCGCATGGCTTCGTTCAACGCGTCTTTCAGCGTCTTCGAACCCGATTCGACGGGCACCACGCTGGCACCGAGTATCTTCATGCGGTGGACGTTCGCCGCCTGGCGCCTGATGTCCTCCGAACCCATATACACCACGCATTCCAGGCCGTAGCGGGCCGCGACCGTGGCCGAAGCCACGCCGTGCATGCCGGCGCCCGTCTCGGCGATGATGCGCGGCTTGCCCATGCGCCGTGCGAGCATGGCCTGCCCGAGCGTATTGTTGATTTTGTGGGCGCCGGTATGGTTGAGGTCTTCGCGCTTGAGGTAGATCTGCGCCCCGCCGAGCAGACCCGACCAGCGCTTGCAGTGATAGACGGGGCTTGGACGGCCGACGTAGTGCTTGAGGTCGTAGCGGAACTCGGCGATGAATTCCGGATCGCTGCGGTATTTTTCGTACGCGATTCTGAGTTCGTCGAGCGCCTGGATCAGGGTTTCGGCGACGAAGATGCCGCCGTAAGGCCCGAAATGTCCATGGCTGTCTGGCAGGTCATGCATTTTCATTCTTGACTCCCGATATGAAGGCCGCGATTTTCGCGGCGTCCTTGACGCCTTTGGCCGCTTCTACGCCGCTGGACACATCCACCGCCCAAGGCCTGACTTGACGCACCGCCGCGCCCACGTTGTCCGGCGTAAGCCCGCCCGAGAGTATGACGGGCCTGGCCAGATCACGCGGGATCAGCTTCCAGTCGAACGGCTCGCCCGTGCCGCCGTAAAGCCGGTCATGGTAGGCGTCCAACAGCCAACCCTGCGCCGCGTGATAGCGCGACAAATATTGTACCAAATCGGCATCGGCCCTGACCCGCGCAGCCTTGATGTAAGGCAGGCCGAAACCGCGGCAAAAATCGGGCGCTTCATCGCCGTGAAATTGCAGCAGGCCAAGGGAACAACGACGCAGCACCGACTCGACCTCGTCCTGCGCCGGATCGACAAACAGGCCGACTATAGTCACAAAGGGCGGAATCGCCGCGATAATCGCGCGCGCCTGCTCCGGGCCGATGCTGCGCGGGCTGGGCGCATAGAACACCAGGCCGATCGCGTCTGCGCCCAACTCCACCGCCATGCGCGCATCTTCTAACCGGGTGATGCCGCATATCTTGATTCGTGTCCTCACACCAACACCTGCTCCGGGGAAAAAATAAGATTGGGCGCAAACGCGGGCAGCTTCCACCCGGGCGCGTATTCCACGGCCGCAAGATAAAGTCCGTCCGGAGAAAACGTCGGCGCCGCCTGGCGGCGGTCGCGGCTCGCCAGGACCTCGCCCAGCCAGCCCGGAGGATGCTTCCCCTTGCCCACGTACACCAGGCAACCGATGATATTGCGCACCATGTGATGCAAGAAGCCATTGGCCGTGAACTCGAAATTGAGATGAGCACCGCGTCGCTCTATGGCCCAACTTCGTAACGTGCGCACCGGACTTTTCGCCTGGCACTCGCTCGAGCGAAACGCGCTGAAATCGTGTTCGCCCGCAAGATGAGCCGCCGCCGCGCGCATCGCCACCGGATCGAGCGGCAGATGGAACCAACCCACCCTGCCGTGGTGCAGCGCCGGCCGCACCGCATGGTTGTAGAGCACATAGCGATAGGTGCGGGATACGGCCGAGTAGCGCGCATGAAAATCGTCGGCCACGGGCACGGCCCATTGCACCGCGACAGCTTGCGGCAGCAGCGCGTTGACGCCGCGCACCCAGGCCGACTGCGGACGCTCGGCCGCGGTCTCGAAATGCGCCACCTGAGCCATGGCGTGTACTCCGGCATCGGTGCGACCGGCTGCGGCCAGGCGAACCTGCTCGCCGGCGATGCACGCAAGGGCACGCTCCAGGTGGTCCTGGACAGTATCGCCCGAAGGCTGCGACTGCCAGCCGTGGAAACGGCTGCCGTCGTATTCGATGCCGATCGCGATTTTCATGGTTCAAAAAACAAAACCCCGGGCAAGCCCGGGGTTGGTTAAGATCTGCGCAGTGTCAGCCCAGGGCCGAGAGCATGGTCTGCGCTTGCTGCTGCTGGGCCGCGTCGCCCTCCTTCAGCACTTCTTTGAGGAGTTCGCGCGCCCCGTCCTTGTCGCCCATCTCCTGGTAGGCATTGGCCAGGTCGAGCTTGGTTGCCACCTCCTGCCAGTGTGCATCAGTGGGCGCGGCGGCGCCACCCGGCGAGCCCAGATCCAGATTGATCGAGGACAGGTCCAGCGGCGCGGCCGGAGCTTCTTCCTTTTGCGCCGGGAGATCCAGATTGAAATCAAAATCGATGCCACCGCTGCCCCCGGCGGAGGCAGCAGGCGCTTCAACAGTGGTGGTCGGAGCTTCCCCGGTAGCTTGCGGCCGCGCGCTTTGGGCCGCTTCACCGACCGCCGGCAATTCGAAATCGAAATCTATGGACGCGGCCGCATCAGGAGCGCCAGGCGCCTTGGTGTCCAGGCTCAGCGTGTCGCCGGCAGCAGCCGCCGGCTTTTTCTCCTCGCCACCCAGATCGAGATCGAATCCGAGATCGGCCGTAACGTCGGTGGCCACGACGGGGCCGGTATCGGGCGCAATACCGGGCTGTGCGCCAGCTTCGGCAGGAGCGCCCAGACCGAGATCAAAATCCAATCCAGTGGACCCAGCCGCTTGCACGCCGGTATCCGGCGCAATTTCCGCTGCGGCTGCAGCAGCTGCCGCAGCTCCGGCCACGGAAAGAACCTGCGTTCCGGTGTGCGCATGGGTTTCCTTTGCTGCCGCCGCGCCGCCATAGAGCGGATTTCCCGGATCAAGCTGCGAACCCAAAGCCACGGCCTTTCCCCACTCGGCTCCCGCGCCGCCTGTGGCGGCGTGGAGCTCAGCCGCTACGGTTTCGAATGCCTTGGCATCCTTGCGGCCGGCGTAGATCTCCAGCAATTTGGTGCGAATAGGCTGACGCGACGGATCCTTGGCCAGCGCCTCCTTGAGGATCTCCTCGGCCTGGGCATCGCGGCCATAGGCCATGTAGACATCGGCTTCGGCAATCGGGTCGACTTCCCCGGTGTCGATAGCCGCTGCAGCACCGCCTCGGCTGAAATCGCTCTGGATTTCGCTCGGGCCGGTGTCGACCTTGGCGCCGCCGGCAGCGCCAAACACGGAGTCGGCCGCCAAACCCGGCCCGCCCATTACGCTGCTTTCGATTTTCTGCAAGGTCTTCTTGCGCCGCCAGGCGTAATAAGCATAAGCGCCGAACAGCAGCAGCAGAAAACCGCCGCCACCATACAGGGCCAGCTGATTATCGAGAATCTCGTCGATCAAGCTGGGTTCGGGAGGAGGCGGCGGAGGTTTCACAGCCTTGGGCGCAGCTTTAGGCGCTGCTTTGGCAAGGTCCGCAGCTTTCGCCGGCTCGCCGGCTTTAGCGGGTTCGCCTGCCTTCGCCGCATCGGCGGCCTTGGCAGGCTCCGGCGCCTTCCCTGCGACGGCCGCTTTGGGCGCTTCCGCCGCCTTGGCAGGTTCGGCGGCTTTGGCCGCGCCCGCCTTGGCGGCTTGCTGTTGCAGCTGTGCCCCGGACTGGCTCTTCAGTTCGAGCAGCTTCTGCATGTCCTGCACGTTCTTTTCGAGCATCGCGATGCGCTCGTTCGCTTCCTTGAGCGCTTTCTCTTTGGCGAACAAGTCTTCCTGCAGCCCCTGCGGGCTACGCCTGGCGCCGGGCCTGCCGGGCTCCTCAGCCTTGGAGAGCCTGAGCTGATCCTTGGCCGCCTTGACTTCCGCGGGCTTGTCTTCGACCTTGGCCGTGATCTTGCCGCTCGCGCTCTGGCGGCGCGTATCCGCCCGCTCCGGCGCGGCCGCAACTGCCGCACCGAGCTTGCGGCGGTATTCGTTGAAATCCGCAGCCTGCGTGATCACCAGGCGCGTGGCATCAGCCTGGTCTACCGACGCCGCAGCATCCGTGTCGGGAATGTTGAGAATCTTGCCGGCGCGCAGGCGATTGATATTGTTGCCATCGAATGCATCCGCATTGCTGCGATACAGTGCGATCAACATTTGCTGCAAGCTGACGCTATCCGATTTGTTGGCGTTGGCAATCTTGGCCAGCGTGTCGCCGCGTTTCACTTGGTAGGTAGCGATCGCCTTGGGCGCCGCCGCCGCGGGTGCCGCTCGCGGTGCCGCCGGCGCAAGCGGCTTCTCCACCACCGGCGCGCCAGCGCGCAGTTCGGGTTGCTTCGGCGCCTCGACGGGCTTGATCACCGGTGCCGCGGTCACCGCCGGCGCTGCTACCTCGGCTGCCGGCTGCGGCCCTTTGTATTCCGCAGGGTCGAGCAGGAAGGTGTACTCGCGCACCAACCGGCCGGTGGACCAGTCGAGTTCCACCAGCAGGTCAAGGAAGGGTTCGTTCATCGGCTGGGTGGAACTGAGGACAATCACATGGTGATCCTCGCCGCGCTGCTCGATGCTGAACTTGACCGACAGCAGCGCCCCGCTGTACTCGATGTTGGCTTGCCGGAACGCCTCAGCGGATGGCAGCCGCACGCTGAGATTGTCCGTCTCGCCCTTTTGCATGGAGACCAATTCGATCTCGGCCTTCAAGGGTTGTCCCAAGCCGGAAAGCACAGTCAGCTTCCCGAGCCCCGCAGCGACAGCAAGCGACGGCAGCAAGAGAAATGCCAACGCCACCACGCTTGTTTTTATGACGGATTTACCCACCTTCCACCCCTGAAGACGTTTTGTGGACTAACTAAATTAACATCATAGCCTTAGCCTTGCAAGCTAATCTTTCTTGTCATGAAAGCGCCTCAAACCAGATATTTTTCAATCAAAAACCCTTCTCAACTAGGGATGGTCGGAACCAGGGGGCGATGTGGCCATGTAAATTCCTCAAGTCAGAGGAAAACCTTGGTCGGGTCATGGACGTTATCAGGGCTTCCCTGAGGTCGGCCTGGTGGCGTCATGGATTTATTCAGAACTCCCCCTAACTTGTTACGCTTGTCCTGGCTTTTGCCGTCGGCGTTTTCGGTGCGGCGGCAGCCGCTTCCGCGGCTAGCAGGATGCGCAACATGCGGCGCAGGGGCTCGGCCGCCCCCCACAGCAGTTGATCGCCGACCGTGAATGCCGACAGATACTGCCCGCCCATGTTGAGCTTGCGCAGCCGGCCTACCGGCACGTTCAGGCTGCCGGTCACTGCGGCGGGCGTAAGCTCGCGCACACTCGCTTCGCGTGTGTTCGGGATTACTTTCACCCAATCATTGGCGGAGGCAAGAATGGCCTCGATTTCGGACAGCGGCAGGTCACGCGTCAGCTTGATGGTGAGCGCCTGGCTGTGGCAGCGCATGGCGCCGATGCGCACGCAGATGCCGTCGATGGGGATCGGCCGGTTCTCGCGGCCGAGGATTTTGTTGCCTTCGGCCTGGCCCTTCCACTCCTCGCGGCTCTGGCCGTTGTCCATTTCCTTGTCGATCCAGGGAATCAGACTGCCGGCGAGCGCCACGCCGAAATGCTCCTTGGGCAACGCCGCGCTGCGCAGCGTATCCGCCACCCTGCGGTCGATCTCCAGAATGGCGGATGCCGGATCGGCGAGCAGTTCACCGGCCGAGGCGTGCGCTGCGCCCATCTGGGCAATCAGCTCGCGCATGTTCTGCGCGCCGGCACCCGAGGCAGCCTGATAGGTCATCGCGGTCATCCATTCAATCAGCCCTTCCTTGAACAAGCCGTGCAGCGCCATCAGCATCAGGCTGACGGTGCAGTTGCCGCCGATATAGTTCTTCACGCCGCGCCCGAGCGCGTCCTTGATCACCTGCATGTTCACGGGATCGAGAATGATGACTGCGTCATTTTTCATGCGCAGCGCCGACGCCGCGTCGATCCAGAAACCGTCCCAACCGGCCGCGCGCAGCTTCGGCTGAATTTCGTTGGTGTAATCGCCACCCTGGCAGGTGACGATCGCATCCATCCGCTTCAGGTCGGCGATGGATTTTGCATCCTTTAGCGGCTCTTTGCTCTCGCCGGGACCCTTGCCGCCGACATTGGAAGTGGTGAAAAATACCGGATCGATATGCGCGAAATCATTTTCCGCCTGCATGCGGGCCATCAGTACCGAGCCCACCATGCCGCGCCAGCCTATAAAGCCTACTTTTTTCATGACAATCTTCCTGATGGAAACATTCGAATTCTAAACCCTGGGAGGAAGCGGTGGGAAAATCGCGGCATACCATGTCGCTCCCGCTGCTGCTTCCCAACGAATTACAATGCCGCTACGACCGCATCGCCCATCTGCACGGTGCCGACCTTTTCCGTCCCCGGCTGATGGATATCGGCCGTCCGCAGCCCCCGCGCCAGTACCTTTGCCACGGCGGCATCGATGCGGTCCGCCGCCTGGTCCTGATTTAAACTGTAGCGCAGCATCATCGCCGCCGAAAGTATGGTTGCCAGAGGATTCGCCAGGTTCTTGCCGGCGATGTCGGGCGCCGAACCGTGGATAGGCTCGTATAGTCCCTTGTTGTTCGCGTCGAGGGAGGCCGAGGGCAGCATGCCGATCGAGCCGGTTAGCATCGAGGCTTCGTCGGAGAGGATGTCGCCGAACAGGTTGCCGGTGACAATGACGTCGAACTGCTTCGGATCGCGCAGGAGCTGCATTGCCGCGTTATCGACGTACATGTGCGACAGTGCCACGCCGGGATAATCCTTTGCCACCTCGACGACGACCTCGCGCCACAGCTGCGACGTCTCGAGAACGTTGCACTTGTCCACCGAACACAGTTTTTTCGTGCGCTTCATCGCCGCGCGAAAGCCCGCGTGAGCGATGCGGCGGATCTCGGATTCGCTGTAGCGCATGGTGTCGAAACCCTCGCGCTCGCCGTTTTCCAGCGTGCGCATGCCGCGCGGCTGGCCGAAGTAGATGTCGCCGGTGAGCTCGCGCAGGATCAGGATATCCATCCCCGATACCACCTCGGGACGCAGGGTCGATGCCGCGACCAGTTCGGGAAACACCTTGGCCGGACGCAGGTTGGCGAACAGGCCCAATTCCTTGCGCAAGCGCAGAATCGCCTGCTCCGGGCGCTTTGCGCGCGGCAGCTGGTCGTACTGCCAGCCGCCCACGGCGCCGAACAGAATCGCATCGGCCTCGCGCGCGAGCTTCAGCGTCGCCGCGGGCAGAGGATCGCCGGCCGCGTCGTAAGCGGCGCCACCCACGGGCGCTTGTTCCATCTCCAGCTTAAGGCCGTCTTTGGCGAGCGCGCGCAGCACCTTCAGCGCCTGCGCGACGATTTCCGTTCCGATCCCGTCTCCGGGGAGCACTGCTATTTTCATTTATTCACTCGATCAGGCAATTAAACGCGATGGACGCAAAAGACAGCGGGAAGGGCAACGCATGTTGTGCTTACCCCGGCGCGCGTACGGCCACGATTCGCGCCGCCAGCGCCGACCGCTATGCAAAATTCAATCAGCGATGCAGCCTTCGCGTCCTTTGCGCCGATAAATTCAGCCGAACAACCACGGCTGCTCGATGCGGCGGCGCGCCTCGAACGCGCGGATTTTGTCGGCCTGGCGCAGCGACAGGCCGATATCGTCAAAGCCGTTCAACAGGCAGTGCTTGCGATGCGCGTCGACGTCGAACGCAATCTGCGTGGCGCCATCGGGCGTGATGACCATCTGCCGTTCCAGGTCGATGGTCAGCTTGTAGCCGGGGAAGGCATTGACCTCGTTGAACAGATGATCGATGCGCAGTTCCGAGAGCACAATCGGCAGCAGGCCGTTCTTGAAGCAGTTGTTGAAAAAGATATCGGCGAAGGACGGCGCGATGATGGCGCGAAAGCCGTAATCGGCCAGCGCCCAGGGCGCATGCTCCCGGCTCGAGCCGCAGCCGAAATTTTTGCGCGCAAGCAATATGGCCGCACCCTTGTAACGCGGCTGGTTGAGCACGAAATCCGGGTTGAGCGCTCGCCTTGTGTTATCCATGCCCGGCTCGCCCACGTCCTTGTAACGCCACGCGTCGAACAGGTTGGGACCGAAGCCCGAGCGCTTGATCGATTTCAGGAACTGCTTCGGGATAATGGCGTCCGTGTCGACATTAGCACGGTCGAGGGGCGCCACGAGCCCGTTCAGTACAGTAAATTTTTCCAT
>DAIRFM010000035.1:0-1437 GCA_036795025.1 Burkholderiales bacterium
GGCCGATTACCGGGCATTCGAGGCGGGCGGCGGCTGGCCCGGGGTGCAATTCGGCGCGGCGATCGCACCCGCGGTCGAGGGGGCGAACATTCCGGCAGCGGGCGCGCTCGAGACCCTGCATGCGCTTGGCCACAAGACCGTGGGGCTCGCCTGGGCCGCGGCCTCGCCCTCGGCGCAGGTCACGCGCGACGCCTTTGAGCGCATCGCCGGCGAGATCGTGCGGCGGCTGGCCGAGGCCGGGCCGGTGGACGGGGTGTATCTCGATTTGCATGGGGCCATGGTCGCCGAGCATCTCGACGACGGCGAGGGCGAGCTGCTCGCGCGCGTGCGCAAGGTCGTCGGCGCCCGCATCCCCATCGTGACCAGCCTGGACCTGCATGCCAACGTCACGCGCGCGATGCTCGATCTGGCTGACGGCCTCGTCGCCTACCGTACCTATCCCCACGTCGACATGGCCGGGACCGGGCAGCGTGCGGCGCAGCTGCTCGACGCCACGTTGAAGCGCGGCCGGCCCATGGCCAAAGCGTGGAAGACGCTCAATTTTCTCACCGGCATTCCGTCGCAATGCTCGTTGATCGAGCCGTGCAAAGGCCTGTATCAGTCGCTCGCCCGCATCGAACAGCAGCACGGCCTGTGGCTGTCGTTCACCCCGGGCTTTCCGATGGCCGATTTCGCCGAGTGCGGCATGGCGGTGTTCGGCTACGGCGCGGACGAGGCGAAGGCGCGCGCGGCGGTGGCGCGGCTCGCGGGGGAAGTCGAGGATGCCGAGAAAGACTTCGCGCTGGAGCTGTTCGAGCCCGATGACGCGGTCAGACGCGCCATGCAGCGCGGCGAGTCCGGCGCGCCGGTGGTGCTCGCGGATACGCAGGACAATCCCGGCGCGGGCGGCAACGGCGACACCACCGGCCTGCTCGCAGCGATGATCCGCCTGCGCGCGGAGGACGCGGTGCTGGGGATGCTGATCGATCCGCCCTCGGCCAAGGCGGCGCACGCGGTCGGACGCGGGAACAGCGCGCGATTCGCGCTGGGCGAGATCTCCGGCGTGCCCGGCCAGGTGCCGCTCGCGGGCGAATTCACGGTGGAAGCGCTGGGCGACGGCAGCTTTACCGGCACCGGTCCCTTCTACCGCGGTTTTCACCTGAAGCTCGGCCCGATGGCCCTGTTGCGCAGCCGCGAGGCCCCGGGCGTGCGCGTGGTGCTGGCTTCGAAAAAATGCCAGACGGCGGATCAGGAAATGTTCCGCCACCTCGGCGTCGAGCCGAAAACGCAGCGCCTGATCGCGCTCAAGAGCTCAGTGCATTTCCGTGCCGACTTCCAGCCGATCGCGAAAGAAGTGCTGGTGGTGCGCGCACCCGGGCCGGCGCTGGCCGACCCGGCGGATTTCCGCTGGACCCGGCTGCGCCACGGCATGCGCCTCGGCCCGCTCGGACCCGCGTT
>DAIRFM010000035.1:1537-7089 GCA_036795025.1 Burkholderiales bacterium
TCCGCTGGACCCGGCTGCGCCACGGCATGCGCCTCGGCCCGCTCGGACCCGCGTTCAAGGGGGCATGAGCGTGACCAAGCGCTTCGTCATCGCGCTGATCAAGCACGAGACCAACACGTTCTCGCCGATCCCGACGCCATTGTCGGCATTCGGCCACGGCAATGGGCCGTATTATGGCGAGGATGCGAGGGCGGCATTCGCCGGCTCGAATACCCCGTTCGCGGCATTTCTGGACATCGCGCGGCGCGAGGGCGCCGAAGCCGTCACGCCGATCGCGGCCGAATCCTGGCCCTCGAACATGGCGACGCGCGCCACTTTCGAAGCGCTGCTGCAACCGCTCGAGGAGGCGGTGCGCGCGGGCTGCGACGCCTGTTTTCTCGATCTGCACGGCGCTATGGTGGTCGAGGGCTGCGACGACGCCGAGGGCGAGATCTTGAGGCGCGTGCGCCGCATCCGGCCCGCGTTGCCGATCGCGGTGACCTTCGACTACCACACCAACCTGTCGCCGGACATCGTCGCCAACGCCACCGTGATCACCGGCTACAAGACCTACCCGCATGTCGACATGTACGAGGCGGGCCTCGCCGCGGGGGACATCCTGGCAAGATCGCTGCGCGGGCAGGCGAGGCCGGTGATGGCCTGGGGCTGGCTGCCGCTCGTCTCCTCGGTCATGCGCCACGCGCCCGAAGACGGGCCATCGGGCGATATTCTCAGCTACGCCCGCGACATGGAAAACTCCGGCCGCGTGCTGGCGGCCACGCTCCTGCCCGGTTTCGCCCATGCCGACACGCCTTACACCGGCGTCTCCGCCGTGGTCGTGGCCGACGCCGGCGCCGGTGCTGTCGTTGACGTCGAAGCTGCGCACGCGGCGGCGCAGGAGGTTTGCGACCGGATGCTCGCCATCGCCTGGGAGCGCCGCGCCGAATACGTGTTCCATCCGCAGCCGCTGGAGGTGTCGGTGGCGCGAGCGCGTGCGCTCGGCGCGGGCACGCACGGCGGTCCGATCCTGCTGATCGATCACTGCGACAACTGCGGCTCGGGCGGCACCCAGGATGTGATGCGGGTGGTGGAGGAGATCCTGAAGCAGAATCTGGATGATGTCGCCATCGCGCCCATCCGCGATCCGCAGGCAGTGGCGCAGATGGTCGAGGCCGGCATCGGCAACAACGTCAACCTCGAGCTTGGCGGCAAGACCGACATGCCTGCGATCGGCCTGGCGGGCAGGCCGCTGGAGCTCGCCGGCCGCGTGCGCAACATCACCGACGGCGAGATCGTGTTCACCGGGCCGATGTATACCGGCCTGAAAAGCCATCTCGGGCGCACCGCGGTGCTCGACACGGGGCGCGCGCAGATTGTCGTCACCGAGCGCCACCACGAGCCCTTCGATCTCGTGATTTTCCGCCATTGCGGCATCGAGCCGACGAAGAAGAAATTCATCATGCTCAAGTCGCGCATCCACTACCGCGCCGGCTTCAAGCCGATTGCCGCGCATATCGTCGAGTGCGCCGGCGCCGGCGTCACCAATGCCGATCTGTCGGTATACCGCTACCGCAAGCTCGCGCGGCCGATTTATCCGCTGGATCCTATTTAGACCCGATTAGCCGTAGAATTAGCCACCTTTTCCCCCCTGCCAACATGAACGAGCCATACAACCTGCTGGTCGACATCGGCAATACCTTCGTCAAGTGGGGCCGCTACAAAGCGAATCCGAATGCGACGGCGCACGCGAGCTGTCTCGATTCCGGCCATGCGCTGCTGGAGGAAATTCCGGCCCTGTCGGCGCAACTGCGCAAGCACCCCGCGCCGATGCAAATCGTGATTTCGAACGTTGCCGGCACGCGCGTGCGCGCAACCATGCTGCGCCTGCTGGAAATCTGGCCCGACGCGCCGCCGCCGTACTGGGTAATCCCGAAAGACGAGCAATGCGGGGTCAGGAACGGCTACCGCAACCCGGCGCAGTTGGGCAGCGACCGCTGGGCGGCGCTGATCGGCGCGCGTGCGCTGCACGGGGGGCGCGCGGTGCTGGTGGTATGTTGCGGCACCGCCACCACCATCGACCTGCTCACCGCGCAGGGCGTGTTCGTCGGCGGCTGCATCATGCCGGGCGTCGGCACCATGTTGCGTTCCCTGCATGAAAAAACCGCGGTGCTGCCCGATGCCGACGGCGTGTATACCGAGTACCCGACCCAGACCGTCGATGCCATAGTCAGCGGCTGCCAGCACGCTCAGGCCGGGGCGGTGGAGCGCATCTACGATCTGTATCGGCGCGAGCACGCGGATCTGCTGTGCCTGGTCTCGGGCGGGGCGGCCAAGGCGCTGACGCCGCACCTCGCCATCGTGTTTCGCTACCATGACAATCTCGTGCTCGAGGGCCTGCATTGCATCAGCCAGGCGCTGATGCGGGACGCACGCGAGGGAGTGTCCGGCATGCACAAGACCTGACCCGATGCGTACCGTGTTTTTCATCCTCATGCTGGCCAATGTGGCGTTCTTCGCCTTTGCCAGGTCGGGCAGCGGCGCCGAAGCGAACGGCGACGCGCAGATCATCGGCCAGCAGCTCAATCCGGAAAAAATCCGCCTGCTCATGCCCGAGCAGGTGAGCGCACTCACACGCAAGCCCGAGCCGCCGAAGGTGGCCACCGTGTGCCTCGAATGGGGCGCATTCGTCGGCGGCGATGCGGCGCGCGCGGGGCAGGCGCTCGAGCCGCTCGGACTCGGCGCGAAGCTGACGCAGCGCAGGCAGGAGGATGTCGCGGGTTTCTGGGTCTATATCCCGCCGCTCGCCAGCCGCCAGGTCGCGACGCAGAAGGCGGGCGAGCTGAAGCGCTTGGGCGTGGACGAATATTTCGTCGTGCCGGACGACCCGAAATGGCGCAACGCCATTTCGCTCGGGGTGTTCAAGACCGAGGAAGCGGCAAAGGCCCGCCGCGATGCCGTGCACGCCAAGGGCGTGAAGAGCGCCACCATCGGCGCGCGCGAGATGCAACTCAGCAAGATCTATTTCCAGCTGCGCGAGGCCGATTCGACCCTGGCGGCGAAGCTGAACGAACTGAAGCAGGGTTTTGCGGGCACCGAGGTGCGCGAGTGCGCGCCGGATGAAAAGAAAGGCTGAATGCCGGTATGTACGTACCTAAGTATAACCAGATGGAAGACCGCGCGGCGCTGCTCGCCTATATGCGCGCCTATTCCTTCGCCGCGCTGGCGACCTCCGGCCCCGGCGGACTGACGGCCACGCATCTGCCCTTCGTGATCGAGGAGGAGGGCGGCCGGATCACGCTGCTCGCGCACATGGCGAAGGCCAATCCGCAGTGGCGCGATTTTGCCGCGGGAGCCGAAGCCCTGGTGATATTCATGCAGCCGCATGCCTATGTTTCGCCGCGGCTGTACGACAGCCGGCAGAACGTGCCCACCTGGAACTACGTCGCCGTGCACGCCTACGGCCGGCCGGTGCTGATCGAGGAGCGCGCGGCCAAGATCGAGTTGCAGCAGAAACTCATCCGCCAGCACGATGCGAGCTACCTCACGCAGATGGCCGAACTGCCCGACAGCTATCTCGATGCCAAGCTCGCCGCCATCGTCTCCTTCTCCCTCGCCGCGACCCGCATCGATGCGCGCTACAAGCTGTCGCAGGACAAGAATCCGGCCGAACGCGAGCGCATCGCGCGCGAGCTCGAGGCCAGCGGCGACAGCGTAGCCGCCGAGACCGCGCGGCTGATGCGCGAGCACAACCGTTAGGGCGGGCATCCTTTCCCGCCTAGGGGGACCGCTGCTTATATCGTTTTTTAACGGCCTCGTATCTTGTTCAGGGTCGCGGTGGTCGAGCGCTGGAACAGGAACGGGATCGAGTGCACCGCGCCGCCCCAAGCGATGACTTCCCTCGCGCCGGCGATGGCCTCGGGTTTCCAGTCGCCGCCTTTCACCAGCACGTCGGGCCGGCAGGCGAGGATCAGCGCGAGCGGCGTGTCTTCATCGAACCAGGTGACCAGGTCCACCGCCTGCAAGGCGGCGAGCACGGCCATGCGGTCCTCGAGCCGGTTGATCGGCCGGTCTTCGCCCTTGCCCAGGCGCCTGGCCGAGGCGTCGCTGTTGGCGGCGACGATCAGGCTCGCGCCCAGGGCGCGCGCCTGCGCGAGGTAGGTGACGTGGCCGCGATGCAGGATGTCGAATACGCCGTTGGTGAATACCAGCGGGCGCTCGAGGGCCGCGATCCTGCCGGCGAGTTGCGCCGGCTCGCACAGCTTCGCCTCGAATTCAGCTCGGTTATGCATTCAGGTGACGGATGATCGGGCGCTGGATGAATCGCGGCGACGCCCACGTCCCGTTACCCATCACTTCTGTGGTGCCTCGATGTACTCGAACACGCGCACCACTTTCTGCACGCCACCGGTGGTGCGGGCGATTTCCACCGCCGCCTCGGCTTCCTTGCGCGTAACCAGTCCCAGCAGGTAGACCACGCTGCCTTCGGTCACCACCTTGACCTGGTTGGCCGAAATAATGCCGCCGCTATCGACGAAGCGCGCTTTGACCTTGGAAGTGAGGTAGCTGTCGTTGCCGCGGGCGGTATACGAACTCACCCCGGCGACCTGGATCTCGTTGACCACGCCGCGCACGTTGCGGATCTCGCGCACGATTTTCTCTATCTGCGTCTTGGTGGCGGCGTCGGACGCCTCGCCGGTGAGCAGCACGTTGCGGTTGAAGCTGGTGACGTTGATATGCACCCTGTCGCCAAAGCGGTCGTTGACACGGCTTTCGCCGCGCAGGTCGATTTCCTTGTCCTCGGTCTGCGCGCCGACCGAACGCCGGTCTTCCAGGGCGAGCGCCGTGACGCCGGCCCCGCCGACCACCAGCGGAAAGCAACCCTGCAATTGCGGCGCGAGTCCGAGCAGAGCGATGAGCGCCAGAGCGCGAAACGGAGGAAAAACGTTTTTCAAAGCGGTCATGATTCAGCTCCCAGTAACAACGTGTCGATGCCGTCGCACAGGCAGTGCAGCGTGAGCAGATGCACCTCCTGGATGCGCGAAGTCCGGTCCGAGGGCACGCAGATATGCACATCCTCCTTGGCCAGCAGGCTGCCGATCTTGCCGCCGCTCTTGCCGGTCAGCGCCACCACCTGCATGTCGCGCTCGTGCGCAGCGTGGATCGCGGCGATGACGTTTTTCGAATAACCGCTGGTGGAGATCGCCAGCAGCACGTCGCTCGCCTGCCCCAGCGCCTGCACCTGCCGCGCGAACACCTGTTCGTAATCGTAGTCGTTGGCGATCGCGGTCAGGGCCGAGGTGTCGGTGGTAAGGGCGATCGCCGCCAGACCCGGACGCTCGCGCTCGAAGCGCCCGAGCAGTTCGGCGGCGAAGTGCTGCGAGTCGGCGGCGGAGCCGCCGTTGCCGCAGACAAGAATCTTGCCGTTGGCGAGCAGGCATTTCACCATCAGCTCGGTCGCCTGCGCGATCAGCGCGGCCAGGAGCTCGGCCGACTTCTGCTTGGTTTGGACGCTGTCGGCGAAATGCTGACTGACGCGTGCAACGAGATCCATCGATGCTCCGTGAAATCGAAAC
>DAIRFM010000035.1:7189-9781 GCA_036795025.1 Burkholderiales bacterium
TCGCCGCGGTCCATGGCCCAGGCGAGCGCGGCGTTCTGCGCGCGCGGCACGTAGCCGAGCTTGTGGCCCCGCCACTGCACGCTTATCGCCCTGGCGTCGTGGACGTTGTCCGGCTCACGCTCGAGCTTGAGCGCATCGCCAATGCGTATGCCCTGCCATACCCCGGGTGCCTGGTGGTAGTTGAACCCGGCGAGCGGCGAGCTTTGCACCAGTATGCGCACCTGTTGCGCCGCCGCCCGATCCGCCGTGACGGACAGACCGGCGAGGAGAGCGGCCGCGAGCAAAGCGCGTTTATTCACCGAAGGCATCCTTGATCCATTCGATACGGCCCGGGTCGAGCGCGTCGAGCAATATCACATCGAAGCGGCAAGGCCGTTCCGGCCTGCCTGAGAGGTAATGACGCGCGGCCCTCAGGATGCGTTGACGCTTGGCCGCAGTAATGCTCGCTGCCGCTCCGCCGTAATCGAGGTTGCGCCGCAGCCGCACTTCGGCGAACACCAGGGCAGGTCCGTCGGCCAGGATCAGATCGATCTCGCCCAGGCGGCAGCTGTAGTTGCGCTCTATCAGGCGCAGGCCGCGGAGTTGCAGGTAGTCCGCGACCAGCGCCTCGGCGAGCTTACCGTGTGCGTTCGCCTGGCGCGTCATGGTCGGGGGTGACGCCGATGCCGTTCCTGAATACCGCCTGCACCGGCTCGCGCTCCAGCTGGTTGCCGTAGAGCGTGATCCTGCCGGTGACGCCGTCCAGGCTGAGCGTGCGCGAGCCCTGGAGCAGCGCGGCCGCGATGCGAAAGGCATCGATGCCCAGGGCATAGAAGCGCTCGAGTTCGCCCGCGATGCCCTGCGGGCGCGGGTAGACCATCACCGCCGGATGGTCGGGCTGCACCAGCCAGGGCATGTCGACGAAGCGTATGCCGTTCAGATCGCCGTTGGCCAGCGAGTCGTTGCCGCCCGAGTTGACCTGCGAGGTGGCGAACACCGCGATGTGCTGGTTGAGAAAGGGGCGCACCGCGCGCGCCTGATCCGTATCGGCGGCAAGAAAGACCA
Organism: Burkholderiales bacterium; assembly: GCA_036795025.1. GTDB lineage: Bacteria > Pseudomonadota > Gammaproteobacteria > Burkholderiales > SG8-39 > 2-12-FULL-64-23. The sequence goes on from DAIRFM010000035.1 coordinate 8,234, forward strand.
GGTCGGCCTGGGAGTTGGCGAGTGCCTGCCTGAGCGCCGACAGGTCGGTCCGCGCATCGAATTCATAGGATTCGGCGATGACACCGCCCAGCCGTTCCCAGGTCTCGGCAAAAGCCGCGCGGCTGCGCTGCGCGAGCGGGCCTTTCGCGCTCACCAGGATGGCGCGCTTCAGGTTTTCGGCGGCGGCGCTGCGCGCGACGAGTTGCGCCTCGGCCTCCAGCGCCAGGCCAAAGGTGTAAAAGCGCGGCGGCAAAGCGGTATTGCCTTCGGGCAGGTTGAGGCCGAGCGTCGGTACGCTGACCAGCGTGCTCGCGGCCAGCGCGGAAACGCCGCCCCTGGTCATCGGGCCGACGACCAGGCGCGCGCCGAGCTTCACCGCCTGCTCGTAGCCGGCGAGAACGGATTCGCTCGATGCGTCGGTGGGAAATATGCCGACCGTCAGTTTCTCGCCGCTCTGCTTGAGTGCGGCCATGAAGCCCAGTCGCACCGCCTCGGCCGGGCGGGCGAAGTCGGGCGAGGCGAGCGGCAAGAGCAGCGCCAGCTCCGGCTGGACCACGCCTGCGGGCGCGGTCGCGCCGGAGCTTGCTTCATTGTCGGCCGCAACGCACAATCCCATGCTATGGAGAAGCAGCACAAAAGCGAAAAGCGCGCGACGCAGTCGGAACGGCAGGGCCATGGGGAGCAAGCCTCGGAGGGTGCGGGTAAATTATATGTCGTCGCCACGCCAATTGGAAATCTGGGCGACATCAGCGTGCGCGCCCTCGCGGTTCTGGCCGAAGTCGATCTGGTGGCCGCGGAAGACACGCGCACGACGGGGCACCTGCTCGCGCACCACGGCATCGGCGCCAAGCTCGTCGCTTTGCACGAGCACAATGAAACGGTACGCGCAGCCGAGCTCGTTGCCCGGATGCAGGCGGGCAAGACCATCGCCTTGGTGAGCGACGCCGGCACCCCCGGGATCTCCGATCCGGGAGCGCTGCTGGTGGCGCGCGCAATGGAGGCGGGCATTACGGTCTGCCCGATACCCGGCGCCAACGCCGCGATTGCCGCGCTGTCGGCGGCCGGTCTGTCGGCGCCGCATTTTCTGTTCTACGGCTTTTTGCCGGCGAAGCCCGCGGGGCGGCGCACGGCGCTCGCGGCGCTGCGCGAGCTTCCGTACGCGCTGGTGTTCTACGAGGCGCCGCACCGCGTGACCGAGTGCGTCGCCGACCTCGCGGCAACGCTCGGTGCGGAACGCGAGATCGTGATCGCGCGCGAGCTGACCAAGCTGTTCGAGGCCATCCACCGCTGCCGGCTGGACGAGGCAAGCGCCTGGCTTGCGGCCGATCCCAACCGCCAACGCGGAGAGTTCGTGTTGATCGTTTCGGGCGCGCGGGAGGAAAAGCAGGAAGGCTTGCCGGCCGAGGCCGAGCGGGTGCTGCGCCTGTTGCTCGCGGAACTGCCGCTGAAGCAGTCGGCCGCGCTCGCCGCCGCGATCACCGGTGCGCGCAAAAACGAGCTCTATGCGCGCGCCCTCGCCCTGCGCACCACTCAGGTGGAGAAGTAAGG
>DAIRFM010000251.1:0-3518 GCA_036795025.1 Burkholderiales bacterium
TTCTGCGGATCGCGGATCTCGTCGGTGGTCACCAGCCAGGGGCCGATCGGGCCGAAGGTATCGCAGCCCTTGCCCTTGTCCCACTGGCTGGACTGCAGCTGGAACGCTCGCTCGGACACGTCGTTCACCACGCAGTAACCGGCGACGTAGTCGAGCGCCTTGTCCTCGGGCACATACTGCGCCTTTTTGCAGATGACCACGCCCAGCTCCACTTCCCAATCGAGCTTGGTCGAATGCTTGGGCACGATGACCTTGTCGTTCGGGCCGGTGATCGAAGTGGTGGCTTTCATGAACACGATCGGCTCGGGCGGGATGGCCATGTTCGCCTCGCGCGCATGGTCGGCGTAATTGAGGCCGATGGCGACGAATTTGGAAATCCCGACATAAGGCACGCCCAGGCGCGGCTCGCCCTTCACCAGCGGCAGCGTCTCGGCCTTGATCTTCCGGAGCTTCGCCAGCCCCGCCGGCGAGATCGTCCCCTGGTCGATCTGTTCCACCACGGCGGACAGGTCGCGGATGTTGCCCTGGGCATCGATCATGCCCGGTTTCTCGAAGCCATTCTTACCGTAACGACAAAGTTTCATGTTTTCTCCGTTTCAAGGGACCCGGACTTCAATACGGGGTATTCAATAGGAGGGTATTTTACTTAGCAATTGCCAAATCCCCAACTGTTTCCATGGATTTTCCCGCATTCACCCCAGTTTTTTGACCATCCGCTACAGTTCAGCAAGCAATTTAACCCTTGGGGGCACAAAGGTTTTTTCTTGGGGAGCCCTGAAAAAGCACGCGCTGGCCTTAAATCGTCATCCCGCCATCCACCGAGAACGTGGTTCCGGTGGCGAAAGCGGATTCGTCGGAGGCGAGGTAAATGAACAGCGGCACCATGTCATCCACCGTGCCCAGCCGCCCCATCGGCTGGCGCGCGACGAAATCCTTGCGCGCCTGCACCGGGTCGGGCAGCGCATTGATGCGGTCTGCGAGCGAAGGCGTGTCGATGGTGCCCGGACATACCGCATTGCAGCGTATGCCCTGCTTGACGTAATCGGCCGCAAGCGCTTTGGTCAACCCGATCACCGCTGCCTTGGACGTGCCGTAGACCAGGCGGTTGGGCAGGCCGCGTATGCTCGAGGCGATCGAGGCCATGTTGATGATCGAGCCGCCCTTTTTTGCCAGCATGCCGGGCAGAAAGGCGCGCGTCACCAGGTACATCGAGCGCACGTTCACGTTCATGCTGAAGTCCCAGTCCCGGGGCGTGCAGTCGAGGATGCTGCCGTGGTGCACGTAGCCGGCGCAGTTGAGCAGCACGTCGATCGCGCCGACCTCGGCGGCGAGCTTCGCGATCGCCTGCTCGTCGGTGGCGTCCAGCTGCCGCGTGGTGATGCCGGCCACGCCGGCAAGCTCGGCGAGCGGCCCGGGTTTGAGGTCGGTGGCCCAGACTTTCGCCCCCTCGCGGGCAAAGGCGATGGCCGCGGCCTTGCCCATGCCCTGCCCCGCCGCGGTGATGAATGCAATCTTGCCCGCCAGTCTGCCGCTCATCGAATATCCCCTTGCTCTTTCAAATAATACCTGCAAAAAAAACCGCGCGGCCAAAACATCGCCGGATGTTGCGTTGCAATATCCGGCGATGCGGTTGAAACCCCGCCTGCTCAGATGAAAATTGGTCTGACCACTTGACCAAAGTGTAGCGCGGCCGCTATGCTTCCGTCCACTTTCGCGCACGCCGAGACCAAGATAATCCATGCCCCTACAAGCGCTCGAGCCGCGCCGCCTGTACCGCCAGATCGCCGACCAGATCAGCGTGCTGATCAGCGACGGCGAATACACCCCGGGCGCGCGCCTGCCGCCGGAGCGGGATCTGGCCAGGCAGCTAGGCGTTTCCCGGCCTTCGGTGCGCGAGGCGCTGATCGCGCTCGAAGTCGAAGGCTTGCTCGACGTGCGCGTCGGCTCGGGTATCTATGTGACCCATCCGGGAAAACGGCGCCGCAACGATGCGCTGCAGGGCGATTCCGGCCCGTTCGAAGTGATCCACGCGCGCTGGCTGATCGAGGGCGAGTGCGCTGCGCTCGCGGCCAAGAACGCAAACCCGGCGCAACTGCGCGCGATACGCGAGGCCCACGCGGGCATGGTCAAGGAAAGCAAACGCCATCACAATCCGCTCGACGCGGACCGGCTGTTCCATGTGAGAATAGCCGAGGCGAGCGGCAACAGCGCGCTGGTCATGGTGGTGCAGACCCTGTGGGACCAGCGCATGGGGCCGCTGTACCGCAGCCTCGAGCGCAAACTCGAGTACCCGAAAATGGCGGCCGAAACGGTGCGCGAACACCAGGCGATCGTCAGCGCGATTGTACGGCGCGATCCGCGCGCTGCGCGCAGCGCGATGCGCCGGCACATGGATCAGACGCACAATCGCTACATCAAGGAATGGGGCGTAGGTAATTAATCATGGCAGCAGTAACCCTGAAAGGCGTATTCAAGTCCTTCGGCTCCACCCGCGTCGTGCACGGCGTGGATATCCGGATCGAGGACGGAGAGTTCTGCGTGCTGGTCGGCCCTTCGGGCTGCGGCAAGTCCACGCTGTTGCGCATGATCGCCGGCCTGGAGGAGATCTCGGGCGGCGAGATCGAGATCGGCGGGCGCGTGGTCAACAAGGTGCCGCCGAAGGAGCGCGACATCGCCATGGTGTTCCAGAACTACGCGCTCTACCCGCACATGACCGTATTCGACAACATGGCCTTCTCGATGAAGCTCGCCGGCGAGAGCCGCAAGAAAATGCGCGAGCGCGTGGAGGTGGCGGCGAATATCCTGGGGCTGATGGAGTACCTGGAGCGCTACCCGCGCCAGCTCTCGGGCGGCCAGCGCCAGCGCGTGGCCATGGGCCGCGCCATCGTGCGCGACCCGCAGGTATTCCTGTTCGACGAGCCGCTGTCCAACCTGGACGCAAAACTCAGGGTGCAGATGCGCACCGAGATCAAGGAGCTGCACCAGCGGCTCACCACCACCTCGATTTACGTCACCCACGACCAGATCGAAGCCATGACCATGGCCGACAAGATCGTGGTCATGAACGCCGGAAAGACCGAACAGATCGGCTCGCCGCTGGAACTCTACGACAACCCGGCCAACCTGTTCGTGGCCGGCTTCATCGGATCGCCATCGATGAATTTCCTCAACGGCAAGCTGGTCAGGAACGGCGCCGGATTGCAGGTGCAGATGGCCGACGGCCTGCTCCTGCCGGCGCCGAACTCGGCGGCCGTCGAGGGACGCGAGGTTGTCGTCGGTGTGCGCCCCGAGCACCTTTCGGTCAGGTCCGACGGGGTGCACGCCGAGGTCGTCGTGGTCGAGCCTACCGGGGCCGACACGCAGATCTTCTGCAAGGTCGGCGGCACCGCGGTCACCGCGGTGGTGCGCGAGCGCCACGAATTCAAGCCGGGCGCGGCCATACGGCTGTATCCGGAACTTACCTTCCTGTTTGATCCGTCAAGCGGGACGAGACTGTAGCAACAACCAAAGGAGGTTCA
>DAIRFM010000252.1:0-3518 GCA_036795025.1 Burkholderiales bacterium
GAGCGTGACACTTGATCTTGGCGCGGGCACGGGACAGGCAGCGCGGTCCTTACGCCACACGTACCGCAACGCGCTCGTCATCGCACTCGACGCGGCGCCCGGCATGTTGCGCGCGGCACGCCGCCACATCGGCATCTTCAAGAAATTCTCGCGCGTCTGCGCGGATGCGGCGCGCCTGCCGCTCGCGACGGCGAGCGTCGATCTCGTGTTCAGCAATCTCATGCTGCAATGGTGCAGCGACCTTGCGGCTCCGCTTGCCGAAGTGCGCCGAGTTTTGAAGCCAGGCGGCCTCTTTGCATTCAGCACGTTCGGTCCGGACACGTTGAAGGAGCTGCGCGCGGCCTGGGCGGCGGCGGATGGCTACAGTCACGTCAATCGCTTCCTTGATTTGCATGACGTCGGCGATGCCCTCATGCGCGCAGGCTTTGCGGAACCCGTGCTCGACGTCGAGCGCGTAGAGCTCACGTACTCCAACAGCTTCGCGCTGCTGCGGGATTTGAAAGCCATCGGCTCCCAAAACGCGACCCGCGGCCGGCCACGCGGGCTCATGGGACGCAGCCGCATGGATAAAATGTGCGCGGCCTACGAGCCCTTCAGACGCGGCGAGTGTCTACCCGCAAGCTTCGAAGTGCTGTACGCCACCGCCTGGGGTTCATCCGATGAGCCCGTCGCAGCCGTAGTCGACGGCGAAGCTCGCATCCCGGTCAGTTCCATCCGCCGGCGCACATGACGGGCGCTGTGGCACGCGGCGTATTCGTCACCGGCACCGACACCGGCATCGGCAAGACCGTCATCGCAGTAGCGCTCATTCGCACCCTCGTTCGCCAGGGGCTGCGGGTCGCGGCAATGAAGCCGGTAGCCTCGGGAGCCGAGCGCACCTCTTGCGGCCTGCGCAATCCAGATGCGCTTGCGCTTGCGCAGGCCGCCAATGTCACGGCAGCCTACGAGACTATCAATCCCTACTGTTTTGCGCCGCCGATTGCGCCGCATATCGCCGCGCGCGAGGCGGGCTCATTGATTGACACGGCAGTTCTGCGCGAGCGCTTCTGCGAGCTTGCAAGTCTTGCGGACTGCGTGATCGTCGAGGGTGCCGGTGGCTGGCTGACGCCGATCGGCCCGGGACAGACCATGGCGGACATCGCCTCTGCGCTGGCGCTGCCGGTGGTGCTCGTCGTGGGTTTGCGGCTGGGCTGCCTCAACCACGCGGCGCTCACAGCACGCGCGCTCGCCTCCTGTGCCGCGCAGCGTGCCGGCTGGATCGGAAATTCGATCGATCCCGAATTCGATCGAAAAACGGATACCATCGCGGCGCTCGAAGAACTCTTGCAGGAGCCCGCCGCAATGATTGTGTCGTACGCGTCACAGACGCCCGAAGCGCTCGAGTTGCCGCTTGCAGCAGTCCGGCAGCTCATGGGCTCTTCGATGACAGTTCGGTGACGGCGGCTCGCCCGGTGCTGTAAAATCCCTAAAAGCGCCCGTCGAAATTTTTTAAGAATCATGTGTGTTTGTCTTTACGCGGCACACTGTCAAGGCCGCAATGATGATCCGCAACCAAAATTGCAAGCTTGCCGCAGCAGCCGCCGTCCTCTTGCCCCTCGCCGCGCCGGTGCGCGCCGACTCGGGCTGGGGCCTCCTCAACATGACGCCAGGCGTGACTGACATCAGCCGCAAGATCTACGACTTGCACATGGAGGTGTTCTGGATCTGCGTCGCGATCGCGGTCGTGGTCTTCGGCTGGATGATCTGGTCCCTCATCGCCTTCAGGAAGTCGAAGGGCGCGGTCGCCGACACCACCCTGGTGCACAACACGCGCGTGGAGATTATCTGGACGACGATTCCCGTGTTCATTCTCATCGCCGTCGCTGTTCCCGCTACGCGCACGCTCGTCGACATCGAGGACACTAGTGTAGTGTCCTTTAATTCTACTGTGTTAAAAAATCATGTAGTTCATGATATTGTGCCAGGATCTTCAGTCATTGCAAGAGGTGCGTGGTGGGTAAGAGCCTGGAGCGTCGGTTTGAGGAATACGGAGAAGTGATCGGCGCAGCGCTGGCACACGCGGATCGGCGCATGCCAGCGCAGTGGTATTTGCGCGGTTTGATGCTGCCGGGTGGACGCAAGAGCGTGGAGCCGATGGCGGCGCGCGTACAGCCGCACAACGTACGCTCGGCCCATCAGTCGATGCATCATCTGGTGGCGGATGCCAACTGGAGTGATCAGGGGTTGCTGGCGGCAGTCACGGCGCAGGTGTTGCCGGCGCTGTTGAAGAAGGATCCGGCGTGTCACTGGATCATCGATGACACGGGATTTGCGAAGAAAGGCAAGCACTCGGTGGGCGTGGGACGGCAATACTGCGGGCGACTGGGCAAGACCGATAACTGCCAAGTGGCGGTGAGTTTATCGATAGCCAATGCGCAGGGCAGTGTGCCGCTCGCCTATCAGTTGTATTTGCCGCAGGACTGGGCGAGCGATCGGGCACGGCGAGAACGTGCTGGAGTGCCGCCGGAGATTGAGTTTCGCACCAAGGGTGCGATCGCGCTCGAACAGATTCAACAAGCGATTACAGGCGGCTTACCGCACGGTGTGGTGCTGGCCGATGCAGCCTATGGGACAGAGGCGGCGTGGCGTGATCAACTCACGGCGTGGGGCTTGCGATATGCGGTGGGAGTACGCGAGCACACCCGCGTCTGGTACGGCAGGCATCGACCCGCACCGATGCCTGCGGCAAGTCCCCGCGGCGGGCGGCCTCGAACCCGTGTAGTGATTGATGAGAAGCATGCGCCACTGACGGTACTTGAGGTGGCGCAGCGATTGCCGGCGCGACGCTGGCGCACTGTGAAGTGGCGTGAAGGGACAAACTCCCCGTTGCGTTCACGCTTCGCCGCGCTGCGCGTGCGTGCTTCGAACGATCGACGTGCACGCGCGGAGGAGTGGCTGCTCATCGAATGGCCATCAAGCAAGGAGAAGCCCGTGCATTATTGGCTGTGCACGCTACCGGCCGATACGTCAGTGAAGAGTCTCGTAGGGACCGCGATGGGTCGCTGGCGCATCGAGCGCGATTACCAGGAGCTGAAATCCGAGCTTGGGTTGCATCACTATGAAGGGCGCAATTGGCGCGGCTTCCATCATCACGCCAGCCTTTGTATGGCCGCCTACGGCTTTCTGATGCGCGAGCGATTGCGCAGTAAAAAAAACTCCGCTCGACTCAAAACGCCTGCCCTACCCAGAGGCTTCCGCCCGCGCGGGTCTGGCGCCGATGCAGCGACACGTCCCCCATTCGATCGCAACGATGGCCTGCAGTCTCGCTCGCCTTATCGCAAGGGCTTTACCCCTGTGTCCCTGTTGCGGCAAAAACGTACGGCAGCCGAGGCATCGTTATTAGTAGAGTCGAGAAGTGGGTGCGACGAGAGTCGCTAAGGAGGTGTTCTTAGTGGCGCAAAGCCACGACGATGATTGTCGGGCCGCCTGACTGCAAGTGAGGTGGAGCCGACCTGATGTTCAGCCATCAGTAGCCTATG
>DAIRFM010000253.1:0-1074 GCA_036795025.1 Burkholderiales bacterium
GGCGCGATTTAAGTCGTCACGGATAGATACCATGCCCAACCGCCTCGCTCACGAAACCAGTCCTTATCTGCAGCAGCACGCCGGCAATCCGGTGGACTGGTATGCCTGGGGCGAGGAAGCCCTGCAGGCGGCGCGCGCGCAGAATAAACCGATCCTGCTTTCGGTCGGCTACTCTGCCTGCCACTGGTGCCACGTGATGGCGCACGAGTCCTTCGAGGATGCCGAAGTCGCGGCGTTGATGAACCGGCATTTCATCAACATCAAGGTCGACCGCGAGGAGCGTCCGGACCTGGACCAGATCTACCAGCTGGCGCACCAGATGATCAGCCAGCGCTCGGGCGGCTGGCCGCTCACCATGTTCCTCACGCCCGAGCAGGAGCCGTTTTTCGGCGGCACTTATTTCCCCAAGACGCCGCGCTACGGCCTGCCCGGATTTCCCGATCTGCTCCTGCGCGTGGCGCAGTTCTATCACTCCGATCGAGCGGAAATCGCCCGGCAGAGCAAGGCCATACTCGGCGGCTTCGAGCGCATGCAGCCCGCGAACCCGGCGCACCACTCGGAGTTCTCCCGCAGCCCCATTGACCTGGCGCTGCAAAATCTGGCGGCGAGTTTCGACGCACGTTACGGCGGTTTCGGCGCGGCGCCCAAGTTCCCGCATCCGACCGACCTCGAGCTATGCTTGCGGCGCCACGCCGCGAGCGGCGTCCACAACGGCGCAAGCGGCATCCACAACGGCGCAAGCGACGTTCGCGAAGGCTCTGGCGGCATCCACGGGACGGAACAGGGCGGCGCGCTCAAGATGGCGATTTACACGCTCGTGCGCATGGCGGTGGGGGGCATCTACGATCAGCTCGGCGGCGGTTTCTGCCGCTACAGCGTGGACGCGTACTGGCTCATCCCGCACTTCGAGAAAATGCTCTACGACAACGGGCCGCTGCTCGCGCGCTACAGCGACGCCTGGGCGTTGACCCGCGATCCCCTGTTCGCCGAAGTGGTCGACGAAACCGCGGCGTGGACCATGCGCGAGATGCAGTCTCCCGCAGGCGGCTATTACTCCAGCCTGGACGCGGATTC
>DAIRFM010000253.1:1174-3511 GCA_036795025.1 Burkholderiales bacterium
CGCGACGAGAAAATCCTGACCAGCTGGAATGCGCTGATGATCGGGGGTATGGCCCGGGCGGCGCGCGTATTCGGACGCCCCGAGTGGCTGGCGTCGGCACGCGCCGCGCTCGATTTCATCCGCGGCACGCTGTGGCAGGAAGAAAAGCGTTCGGCGCGCTCGCGCCTGCTCGCCACCTGCAAGGACGGCCGCGCGCATCTGAACGCCTATCTGGACGATTACGCCTTCCTGCTCGCCGCCCTGATCGAACTCATGCAGACCGATTTTCAGGGCCGGGACCTCGAATTCGCCGAGGATCTGGCCGAGGCGCTGCTGGAGCAGTTCTACGATCCCGCGCTGGGAGGTTTCTTTTTCACCAGCCACGATCACGAACGGCTGATCCATCGGCCCAAACCGGGCTACGACAGCGCCACGCCCTCGGGTAACGGGGTGGCGGCGCTCGCCCTGCAGCGGCTGGGGCATATTACCGGCGAATCGCGCTACCTCGATGCCGCCGAGCGCACGCTGCAGCTGTTCTACCCGGCATTGGCGCAGCATCCGAACGGCTACACCAGCCTGCTGATGGCCTTGGAGGAGGCGATCGAGCCGCCGCGGGTGGTAGTGTTGCGTGGGCCGGCCGGGGAGTTGGGCCAGTGGCAGAAAGCTCTGGGCCAGCGCTACCTGCCGGCCACGCTGATCCTCGCGGTTTCCGGGGAGGCCGCGGGCCTGTCGCCATTGCTGGCCAAGCCCGTTATGCCCGGCGCTGTCAACGCATGGGTATGTCAGGGCGTTACTTGCCTGCCGCCCGTGGATAAGCTGGAAATGCTGCTGGATCTGCTTAAGACGCATGAACTCCGGTAACATGCGGCGGCGTGCCACCCCGATACTTTCCCAAGGAGCAATAGTGAAGACCCTAGTCACCTGTTTATTCGTTTCGGCCGGACTGCTGGCCAGCGCGGGCAATGCGCTCGCTTCAGAAGCCCTGGCAAAAAAATACAACTGCCTCACCTGCCACGCCGTGGACAAGAAGGTGATCGGACCGTCCTATACCGACGTCGCCGCCAAGTACAAGGGCGACGCCGGCGCCGAGGCCAAACTCGTCGCCAAGATCAAGAATGGAGGCGTCGGCACCTGGGGCCAGATCCCGATGCCGCCCAACGCGTCGGTGCCGGATGCGGACATCAAAACTCTGGCGAAATGGGTGCTGTCCACCAAGAAATAAACAGACGCTCGAGCCGCGAAAGGAAAGCCGGCCTCGCGCCGGCTTTTTTGCGTGCGGCGCAGGAATGAAAACGCCGGGCAGTGTTAGAATGTTTCCGCCTTTTCCCGGGAGACTTTCATGCAACGCACACAGTTCAGCCTGGCCGTATTCGCCGCCGTCGCGGCGCTCACTCTCGCCGCTTGCGGCGAACAGAAAAAACCCGAACCGGTGGTGGCAGCGCCCCCGCCCCCGCCGCCACCCATGGTGGTCAAGCTCGGCCACGTCGGCCCGCTCACCGGCGGGATCGCCCACCTGGGTAAGGACAACGAGAACGGCGCGCGCCTGGCCGTCGACGAGGCCAATGCCAAGGGCCTCAAGCTGGAGGGCAAGACCGTCAAGCTGGAACTGGTCGCCGAAGACGACCAGGCCGACCCCAAGGTAGGCACCACGGTGGCACAAAAGCTGGTCGACGCCAAGGTCGCAGGCGTGGTCGGCCATCTGAATTCGGGTGTCTCCATCCCCGCCTCCGCCATTTACAATCAGGCTGGCATTCCGATGATCAGCGGTTCGTCGACCAATCCCCAACTGACGGAGCAAGGCTTCAAGACCGTGTTTCGTGTGGTCGGCCGCGACGATCAGCAGGGACCCGCGATCGCGAGCTACCTGGCAAGCGAAATCAAACCCAAGACCGCGGCGGTGATCGATGACGCCACCGCCTACGGCGAGGGCCTCGCGAACGAGGTCGAGAAAACTCTGAAAGCGGCCGGCGTGAAAGTCTTGCCGCGCGAGAAGGGCACGGACAAGACCGCTGACTTCAAGGCCATCCTCACCAAGATCAAGGGCAAGAAACCGGACGCCGTGTTCTATGGCGGCATGGATGCCACCGGCGGGCCGCTGTTGAAGCAGGGCCGCGAGCTCGGCATCAAGGCCGTGTTCGCTTTCGGCGACGGCGCCTGCACCGACAAGATGAAAGAGCTTGCCGGCGATGCCGCGGAAGGGCTGCTCTGCTCGCAGGCCGGTCTCCCGGTCCAGGCGGCGAACAAGAAGTTCCTTGACGCTTACAGGACGAAATTCAAGATCGAACCCATCCTGTATGCGCCGTTCACTTACGACGCGGCCAACCTGCTGATCGAGGCGATGAAGAAGGCGAACTCGCC
>DAIRFM010000003.1:0-22559 GCA_036795025.1 Burkholderiales bacterium
CCTTGGCGGACTTCATCACCACTACGTGCGGATTTAGGTTTTCGGTACACACAGGAGGGTCCCTCCCTCTTCGCCAATTCATCGTTCGCAGCCGTTCGCGCTCAATCACCACTACGTTCGGGCTTAGGTTTTCGGGACATTCAGCAAGCGGTGACGCGCCAAATGCAGCGGCGTGCGCGCGATCGGCTCGCGGGTAATGAAGCGCCAGCGCGCCACGTGATAGCTCGGATCGAAGCCGTAGAAGCCGAGCCGCATGCGTTCCAGTTCTTCGGCCCGATAGGCCTCGAGCGGTTTCTCAGCCTCCTCGCGCTCGCGCCGCGCTCGTTTCTGCGCGAGCAGGCGATCGAACGCCGGATCGGCGGCAAGTCGTTCGGCATGTTCTTGCACGGCCGCACGGAAGGCGGGCCGCGCATTGGGCAACACGGCGTCGGCCAGGCCAAGCCGCTGCGCTGCCGCCGCCCCCATGGGCAGGCGCGATCCGATGACCGCCTCGACGCGATCCGGCCCGACCCGCCGCGGCAGCACGTAGGTCCAGTATTCCGATCCGAAGAGATTGCCCATGTTCTTGTAGTGCGGATTGAGCACGATGCCGTTGCGCATGAGCACTTGGTCCGCGGCGAGCGCGAGGAAAACACCTCCGGCGCCTGCATTGCCTTCCAGCGCGGCAATCACGAGCTTATCGGCCGTGAGCAACACCGCGCACGCGACATCGTCGATGGCATTGATGTTCGCCCAGCTCGCGTCGCCCGGGCTTGCCGCTGCCTCGATGACGCCGAGATGCATGCCGTTCGACCAGAATTCGCGTCCGCCGGCGAGCACGATTACCTTCGTGGGCCTCGCCGCCGCGTATCGGTAGGCCTCCAGCAGCCGGCGGCACTGGTCGACCGACATCGCCCCGTTGAGGAACTCGAACGAGAGCCAGCCGACGCCATTCGTCTCGCGGTACGAGACTTCGCGAAAGGTGTTCGGCCCTTCTCCGGTTCCGAGCCCGATCGGCTGCTCAGGAATGCCGTCGAGGCGGCCCGCCAATGCCAGCGTCGCCGGGATCTTGAACCGGCGGCTGCCCGGCGCGGGTTCGGGGGTGATGGCAGTGATCCACACCGCGCCGTCGACGGTTGCCCGGCAGATCGCGCCGTCGCGCCAGGCGATGACTGCTCCCGCTGGCCCCCGCAAAACATCCTCCGGCCAGGGATCGTGCAGCCGCCCTGAAAGCCCAAGTGTAATGTCCGGAATGCCGGGCTGGCCGGACGCGGCATGCAGTTTGCGCATCACGGTCCCGGTCTCGTCGCACGACCAGTCGATCTCTCGTTCCTCGATCTTAATGGCCGGTCGCCAGCTGCCGCCGCCCGGGCTTGCGTCCGACAAAGGCCGGCCGGTGGTGCCGCCGCCTTCGATTCTGCCGATTGCCTCAATCACGCAGGCAACCGCGGCCTCGGTGACTTCGTCGCGATAGAGGCTCGATTTCGCGGCCGCACGCAGGTCGAAATTGCGCGTCGCCCAGATGTTGCCGGCGTCGAACGTGGCATTCGCCTCGATCAACGTGGTGCCCCACGCCGCGTGGTCTTCGAGGATTGCCCAGTCGAGCGCGGCCGGGCCGCGGTCGCCGACCGGTCCAGGATGGACAATCAGGCACCGCACCGTGCGCCAGACTGCCTCCGGAATGGCGCGGCGCAGGAACGGCGCGACCACGAGATCTGGCCGAAACAAACGCACGGCTTCGGTCACGCTGTCGTCGTTCACGTCGAGCTCGACGGAGAGCTCGTGGCCGCGCTCGGCGAGCTCGACGTGGATGCGCTGGGTCAGCGCGTTGAAGCTGGTGGCGAGCAACAGGATGCGCATCGTGCCCTCAGCAGATGCGTGGCAACTGCTCGCCGGCGAGCCAGTCGATCATGCGCTCACCGCCGATCCGGGTCGCCATGCGCACGAAGCGCGCCGGGTCGGCGGTCACTTCGCCGATCACCATGGCATCGCGACCGAGCGGATGGCGGCGAAGGACGCCGAGCAGACGCCCGGCATCTTCGGCCGGCGCGATCGCGATGAGCTTGCCCTCGTTGGCGACGTTCAAGGGGTCGAGACCGAGCAACTCGCAGGCCCCGAGAACTTCAGGCCTGACCGGTATGGCGGCTTCGTCAAGCCGCATCCCCACGGCCGACTGGTGGCAGATCTCGTTGAGCGTCGCCGCAAGACCGCCGCGGGTCGGATCGCGCAATACGCGGATGGTCGGCACGGCGGCCACCATGTCGGCGACCAGGCCGTTCAGCGCCGCGGAATCCGAAACGATGGTGGTCTCGAATTCGAGGCCGGCCCGGTGCGCCATGATGGCGACACCGTGATCGCCCATGCTGCCCGAGATCAGGATCGCGTCGCCAGCGCGCGCGCGGTCGCCCGAGATCTCGATCCCGGGCGGCACGACGCCGATGCCAGCGGTGTTGATGAAGAGGCCGTCGGCCTTGCCGCGCTCGACGACCTTGGTGTCGCCGGTGACAACCGCGACTTCGGCGGCGCGAGCGGCCTCGCCCATCGAGCGGGCGATTCGCTCTAGATCGGCGAGCGGAAAGCCCTCTTCGATGATGAAGCCGGCCGAGAGATAGAGCGGGCGCGCGCCGCTCATGGCGACGTCGTTGACGGTGCCGTGGACGGCGAGCGAGCCGATGTCGCCGCCCGGAAAGAACAGCGGAGAGACCACGAAGGAGTCGGTCGACATCACCATGCGTCCGCCCACAACCTCGAAGGCGGCCTGGTCGTCGCCGCGCGCCAGCATCGGGTTGTCGAAGGCCGGGCGGAAAATCTCCTCGATGAGCTGCTGCATGGCGCGTCCGCCAGCCCCGTGCGTGAGATCGACGCGGCCGGCCGCAAGGTCAAGCCGGCGCGAAGCCGAACGTGATGCACGGGACGCGACGTTCATTGCGTCCGCTCCCGCATCCGGCCGTAACTGTAATAGGCGGCGCACGCGCCCTCCGAGGAGACCATGCAGGACCCGAGCGGCGTTTCCGGCGTGCAGACGCTCCCAAACAGCCGGCAGTCGGTGGGTTTTTTGGCGCCGCGCAGGATCGCCGGGCAGGCGCAGGCCTTGTTGCCCTCGCTCGCGATATAGGGCTCGTCGAAGCGGCGCTCGGCATCGAAGGCCGCGTAAGCATCCTTGAGGCGGAGAGCCGAATACGGGATGTGGCCGAGGCCGCGCCATTCGAAGTCGCGCCGCAGCTCGAAGATGCGCGATACCGCCTGCTTGGCCCGGAGATTGCCGTCGCGGGTGACCGCTCGGATATACTGGTTCTCCACCTCGGCGCGGCCCTCGTTGAGCTGCCGCACCAGCATCAGAATCGATTGAAGGATATCGATCGGCTCGAAGCCGGAGATCGCGACCGGCTTGCGGTACTCCTCGGCGAAGAACTCATACGGTTGGCTGCCGATGACGACCGAGACATGCGCGGGCCCGAGGAAGCCATCGATCTCGACGGCACCGAGGTCGCGTACCGCTGGCGCCTCGAGGATCGCAGCGATCGCCGACGGGGTCAGCACGTGATTGCAGAACACCGAGAAGTTCCCGAGCTTTGCTTTGGCAGCGGCCTCGATCGCAAGCGCGGTCGGCGGGGTCGTGGTCTCGAATCCGATGGCGAAGAAGATCACCTCGCGGTCCGGATTGGCTTCGGCGAGCTTCAGCGCGTCGAGGGTGGAATAGACCATCCGGATGTCCGCGCCGTCCGCCTTGGCTTTCATGAGGCTCTGACCTTTGGAGCCGGGCACCCGCAGCATGTCGCCGTAGGAGGCGAGAATTACGCCGTCGCGCTTGGCGAGGCGGATCGCCATGTCGAGCCGGCCGGTGGGCAGGACGCAAACCGGGCAGCCGGGGCCGTGCACCATCTCGATATTCGCGGGCAGCAGATCCTCGATGCCGTAGCGGAAGATCGCATGAGTGTGTCCGCCGCAGAATTCCATGAGGCGATAGCGGCGATCGGTGTCCGCCTCGCGATGGATCGATGCGGCGAGGCGACGGGCAGTCTCGGCGTCCCGGTATTCGTCGAGGTGCTTCATGGCGGGGCCTCGGTCGCCTCGCCGGCCGCCGAAAATTCCGCCAGCGCGTCGGAGCCTTCCGCCGCCAGCAATGCCAGCGTGCGCTCTGCTTCCGCCTCGTCGATCTTGGCGAGCGCGTAGCCGACGTGAAGCACGACGTAGTCGCCGGGCTTCGGATCGTCGATGAGCGCGATCGAGATTTCCTTGACGATGCCGCCAAGCGACACCTTGGCGGTTTCGGGTCCGGTCAGGGCGACGATCTTCACCGGAAGTGCGTGACACATGAATCCGTCTCCCTATGCATCCCGTCGTTCAAGAGCGCCGACGCGGCGATAAAAGCCTGACCAAGCGATAACCCGCCGTCGTTCGGCGGCACGGCGCGGGCGACCAGGGGCTCGATCCCTCTCGCGGCGAGTCCCTCGACGAGGCCTTCGGTAAGTACTTTATTGAGGAAGCAGCCGCCGCTGAGCGCCACCGCGCGCAGGCCGCGCGCCGAAACCGCCGCCGCCACCAATTCGACCAGGCCGGCGACGAGCGTGCCGTGGAACAGCGCCGCGCCGGCCGCCGGCTCGAGACCATCGGCGAGCCGGCCGAGCAGCGGCAGAAAGTCGAGCACGCCGCCGTCGATCCGCCAGCCGTCGGCCAGCACGGCCGTCTCGGTCACTAGGCCTTCGAGCCGCATTGCCGCTTCGCCCTCGAACGCCTGGCGGCGTGACACGCCGAGCAGCCCGGCCGCAGCGTCGAACAGACGTCCCGCGGAGGTGGTCGGTTCGCACGCTATTCCGAGCGCCAGCATATTGCGGACCGGGCGAGCCAAGGGCTCATCCGCAAAGCGTCGCTCGATAGTCTCGCTACGGCCCAGCGCATGGAGCGCGGCGGCTGCCATGCGCCACGGCTCGCGCGCGGCCCGGTCGCCGCCCGGCGCCGGTAGTGCCGCCAGATGGCCGAGCCGCTCGAACTGCTCGCCGTCGACGCAGAGCAGCTCGCCGCCCCAGGCGCCGCCGTCGGAACCGAGCCCGAAGCCGTCGAGCGAGAGCCCGAGCAGCGGTCCCTCGATATGATGCTCGGCCGCCAGCGCGGCGATATGCGCGTGATGGTGCTGCACCGGAATCACCGGCGGCCCGAGCCGATTGGCGAGCCGCGAGGTCGGAAAATCGGGATGCAGGTCGCAGGCAATTGCCGCAGGCTCGACTTCGAGGATCAACAGCATGTGCCGGAGGGTTTCCTCGAGAAATGCGACGGCGGCCGGCGTGTCGAGATCGCCGACATGTTGCGAGACGAACGCCTCGCAGCCGCGCGTGACCGTCACCGTTGCCTTGAGCTGAGCCCCCAAGGCGACGACGCAAGGAACCTCGTGCGCCAGACGGATCGGCGTCGGCGTAAAGCCGCGCGCGCGGCGCAGGAAGGCGGGCGCCCCGGCCACGACGCGAACCACGCTGTCGTCGGCGCGCGTCACGATTGCCCGATCATGGTCGACGACCGCGTCGGCGATGCCGGCGAGGCGGCACCGCGCATCGGTTCCGTCGATGACGATCGGTTCGCCGGAGACGTTGGCCGAAGTCGCAACCAGCACAAGATCGGTTGCGTTAGAAATCCAGTCGAGGCCGGCGGGGCGCCCGAGCAGTTCCCAGATCACCAGCCAGTGCAGTGGCGTATAGGGCAGGAACAGCCCAACGGTCGGCAGTCCGTTGGAGATACCTTGCGCCAGCCGTGCCTCGTCGCGCGCCGGCACGATGACGATCGGCCGCTCGCGAGCCGCGAGCAGCCGCGCGGAGACGTCATCGAGCGCCGCAAGGCGGTGAGCCGTCGCAAGGTTCCCCACCATGACGGCGAACGGCTTGCCGTCGCGGCGCTTGCGGGCGCGCAGCCGCTCTACGACCTCTTCATCGCGCGCGTCGCAGACCAGGTGGAAGCCGCCGAGACCCTTGAGCGCTACAATCTGGCCGGCGCGGATACGGGCGCCGATTTCGTCAAGCGGGGTGTCGAGTTGCGGACCGCAGGATGGGCAGCATGTGGTCTCGGCATGGAAGCGCCGGTCGGCGGGATTGGCGTATTCGGCCGCGCAGGCAGCGCACAAGGGAAATTCCGCCAGGGATGTCGTGGCGCGGTCGTATGGCAGACGCCGGGTCACGGTGAAACGCGGCCCGCAATGCGTGCAGGTGATGAACGGATAGAGGTAGCGGCGGTTGGACGGATCGAACAGCTCGCCGAGGCA
Organism: Burkholderiales bacterium; assembly: GCA_036795025.1. Classification (GTDB taxonomy): domain Bacteria; phylum Pseudomonadota; class Gammaproteobacteria; order Burkholderiales; family SG8-39; genus 2-12-FULL-64-23. The sequence goes on from DAIRFM010000003.1 coordinate 6,227, forward strand.
GGCCTCGCAAACCGCCACGTCAGCTGTGATCGCGGTGCGTGCCGGACCGTTCTGCTCGCTGTCACGAATGACGAAATCGCTCTCGCCCGTAACGAGCGGACGCAGCTCGGATTCGACACCGTCGATGCGGGCGAGCGGCGGCGCCTGCGCGACGAGGTCGTCGATGAAGGCGTCGACGTCGCCCTGCACCTCGATCAGCACGCCCTCCTGGTCGTTCAAGGCAAAGCCGGTGAGATCGTGGCGCATCGCCAGCCGCCAGACATGCGGGCGGAAGCCGACCCCCTGCACGAGACCGCGGATGCGCAGACGCAGGCGACGCGTGGCGACGGCAGCAGCGCTATGGCCGATGTCGAAGTCCACGCGCTCGTCCATGCGCAATCTCCTGCTCAGGCCTAGTCAGTCGCGAGGCGGAGCGCCCGCGCGGTTTCGAGCCAGTGGATCCAGCGATCCATGCCTTCGCCCGTCTTGGCCGAAAGCTTCAGCACGCCGATGGTCGGATTGATCCGCCGCGCATTGTCGATCAGGCGGTCGACGTCGAAGTCGAGATGCGGCAGCAGGTCGGTCTTGGTCACGACCATCAATGCGGAGGCGGCGAACATGCCGGAATATTTCAGCGGCTTGTCCTCGCCCTCGGTCACCGACACGATGACGACCTTGTGGGCTTCGCCGAGATCGAAACCGGCCGGGCACACCAGGTTGCCGACGTTCTCGATGAACAGGACGCCATTCGCCGGCGTGCCAAGCCGGGACATTGCGGTGCGCACCATATCGGCGTCGAGATGGCAGCCCTTGCCCGTGTTGATCTGGATCGCCGGCACTCCGGTCGCCCGGATGCGGTCGGCGTCGGCGGTCGTTTCCTGATCGCCTTCGATCACGGCGACCGGATACTTGTCGCCGATCCGCTTCAGGGTTTCCACCAGCAGCGCTGTCTTGCCCGAACCTGGGCTCGAGACCAGGTTGAGTGCGAGGGTTTTCGTGGCCTGCAGATCGTGCCGGTTCTCCGCCGCGATGGCATCATTTTTTTCTAGAATATCCCGCTCGACGCTCAACAGCCGCGTTGCACCAGCGCCGGCCGGCGCGCGGTCCGCAGCATCGTTGCCCTGCGCGTGTTCGTGTGCGTGGGCATGTCCAGGCTCGTGGCTGTGCGAATGCGAGTGAGTGGTGCCATCCGGATGGGTGTGGCTGTGCTCGTGCGCGTGGTCGTGTTCATGCTCGTGGCTATGGGCGCCGTTGGCATGCTCATGCGTGTGGTGGTGAGAAATATCCTCGACCCGCTTCTCGCCCTGGCCGCAACCGCAGGTGCTGCACATCAGACGACCTCCATCTCTTTGAGTCGCATCTCATCGCCGCTTTGAACCAGAAGCTTGACGCCGCCGCAGCGGGGACATGGTGCTCCGCGCGCCGAGATCGCCACCGAGGTTTCGCAATCGAGGCAATAGGCGGTCCCCTCGGGCTCCTGAATTTCCAGCGTGGCGCCTTCGGCTGGCCCACCGAGCGCCGCCGCATCGACCGCAAAGCGCAGCGCATGGGCGTCAACGTGGGAAAGCGTGCCGATCTCGAGCACGAGGCGGGTGACGCGGCGAGCGCGTGCGGCCGCGGCCTGCTCGTGCACCAGGTCGATCAGCGCCGTGGCGAGCGAAATCTCATGCATGAAGCGCAACCTCCGCATGGCTCGGCGGTCGATGGTCGCCCAACATCTCGATCCTGAAGGGCACGCATGGATCGAAGCTCGCGGCGATCAGCCGGGCGGCGAGCACCGGATCCGCGACCCGGGGCGCGGCGTCGAGCGCGGCCATGAACGGCCCCTCGGGGTGGAAATTCCACTCGGTCGGCGCGACGCTGCGCAGCATCCGCACGCGACCGAAGGCCACGTCGACGAAATAGGCGAGGGGGCCGCGCGCGGTCTCCACGACGCCGGCGCCGCGTCCCGGTCGCGTCAGATCGACCTCGACCGGATCATCGTCCGCCAGCTCGTCGAGCGCGCGACACAGACGCCCGGCCACCACGGGAGCATCGAGAGCTGCGGCCAGCAGCCGCGTCGAGAGCGTCGGGCCCGAATGCGAGACGGCTTCGGCAATCAGCGGATGTCGCTGCGCCGCGAGCGGGCCGACCTCGGCCGGAGTGCCGTCGAGGGTCGGTGCATTGCAGAAAACGGGGTCCGCCGCGAGCCGGGCCGCGAACCAATCTGCGGCCATTGACGGGAGCAGCGGCCGATCATGACGGCCATAGTCTGCCGGCATGTCGGCGCGTGCGGTGTTGATCAAACGTGCCGGTGTGCTGGCGCCACCTTGTATCGCGGGCTCCAGCTCGCGCCAGGACAGCGCCGGATCGGCCGCTTCCGGAAACAGCTCGATAAGCAAACGGGCAAGTTCGGACACGGTGCGGCCTAGATCATCGCGGTCCGGCCGCAGCCTAGCTCCGCCGATCCGCGCCCACGCACCATGCTCCGCGACGGTACTTACGGCGGCGGCGGCGCGACGGATATCCGCGCAGGCGCGCACATTGGGCGGTCCGCCGACGAGCGGTGGCCAATCCATCAAGATTCGCCAGCCCAAGGCAGCGCCATGCTCGGCGAGCAGCATCAGCTCTCGGAACGCGAGTTGGGCCGGCGACACTTCGATCCCCTGGGTCGCCTCGATCGCCGCGAGACTGGCGATGGCGTGGGCCGTGCCGCACAGCGGGAAAAGCCGCGCCAAGACTTGCGGGACGTCTTCTACGGGCTGCGCCGCCAAGGCGCCTGCAATGCCGCTGGCGCGAGTCGTGACCAAGCTCTTCGCCACCAGACGCCCGTCGATCGTAAAGGCATCGAGGCGAATCTGTTGTTCGAGCGTTGGCCAAGCCAGCGTTGCCACTGGCGTTTCCTCCCGAAGCATGAGTGCAACGATGTCTAGCCACCCCACTCCGGCGCCGCGCGACCGGAACGGCCCAATCATTTATTGGCAAGACATCGCAAATTATCGGGAACAAACCACTGATCGATGTTGATCTAGGTCAACACTCGCGGAGGAGTTTGAGCCCAAAAATTCAAAGCTGCGGGGGATTGTCCAGTTCACGACCATGCGACGGAAGTCGTAGAAGAAAACAAACGCGCAAAAAAGATTAGGTCGTCGCCTTAGCCGCAGCGGGAGATTTCGAAGGAGAAAGCCATGTCCCGAACGGCATTTCGTCTGCTTGTGACGGTCGCCTTACTGCTCGCGCCCAGCGTCGCGTTTGCCCATCCCGGGCACGGTGAGGGTGGTAGCCTGTTGGCCGGGTTCATCCATCCATTTAGCGGTATCGATCATCTGCTGGCGATGACAGCCGTCGGCCTGTTCGCGGCCAATCTTGGCGGGCGTGCGCTGTGGGCAGTCCCGGCGACCTTCGTCGCCATGATGGCGCTCGGCGGCGTCTTCGGCGCAGCCGGCGTGTCGCTGCCCTTCGCCGAGACCGCCATCGCATTGTCGGTTCTGGTATTCGGGTTCGTGATTTTCTCCGGAATGACGCCGCCGGTTCTCGCCGCCATGGCGCTCGTCGGAATCTTTGCGATCTTCCACGGCCACGCGCACGGGACCGAAATGCCGGTCGGCGGCTCCGGGGTCGTCTATGGCATCGGCTTCATGGTCGCAACCACGTTGCTGCACGGCTTCGGTATCACGCTTGGCCTGGCAATACGGTGGTTCGACGATGTGCCTAGGCGTCGCGCCATGCAGGCCTGCGGCGTCGCGATCGCGCTGATCGGGGCGGGTCTTACGATCGGTCTTGTGTGATCGGGCGCAGAGCGCTTGCTAGGAAATTGAACGCATCTTCCGCGGCGGATTTGCGGACGATCGTCCGCTAGGCGCCGGGTTCAGGCGTTCCGGTTCCCGAACAGCAGCGCGCGGCGATCGAGGCTGCTCGCTGCGTCGGAGCGGTTTTTTGCCGCGGTTTCCGACGTCACCTCAGGCAGTGTCATCAGCAATCCAAGCATCCGCCGTGCCTCGGCTTGTGCTTGACCCGGCAGCGTAAAGTTCAGCACCGGCGAATGCAGCGAATGGGCCTTATAGAGCCCGATCGTCCCGTCGCCGCCGACCACGAATGCTCGCTTGCCCGCGGGCAGTTCAATGGAAACGGTCCTGCCGATCTCGGCCATGTTCATCGGCACCGGCTCGATCGGCAGCGTGATCATGTTCATGAACCAGGGCGTGAGCACGACGCCCAACAGTTCGCCATCGCCAAAGGGGCGGAAGCCGGTCGCCTCGATGGCGATTTTGTCGTTGTAGATCGGCAGATCCCGCATTCCGGCATCGATGCGCTGAAATAGCTCGATCAGTGCCTGTACGCGGGGATGATCGTCGGGATCGCCAGAGGGTTTCATTGCGATGGATTCAAGCGACGCGCGCGGTCTGGGCCCGGTCGGCGAGCTCGGGGAAGAGATCTTCAAAGAACCGCCTGGCCGCTTGGGCATCCTCCCGCGCGATCTTGGTCACTGCATAGCGCTGCGCCTGCAGGGCGACGAAATCCCCCGGCTGCACCGTTTCCGACATCATCATCAGGCTAACGGTGAAGCGCTCGCCATAGACATCGACGACCGCCATCGGCCCATCGATTGAAATCACCTCGGCTGGAACGGCGATGCACATTCTTGCGATGACCTATTGCAGCCGCAGCGTTGGCGCAGCACCGAGACGGGTGAGTTCATCGACGATCATGGTCACGGCCGCATCGCGTCCGTCGGCAGCTGCCGGCGACAGCTCCAAGCCGAGGCTCAGATTCTGCGGAACGACACCGATGATGACGACCCGGCGTGGTGCCTTGTCGATGAGGCACAGCGCGGCAAGCATGTCCGAGAGGCCCAATTGGTGCGGCGAAAACCGGGTCTCGAACAGCATCCTGATGTTCTCGTTTTCGAGCCGGATCAGGCGACCGGCCGGCCCATCGGCGTTCACGGCGTCGGCGACGATCAGGCAGTCGCGGTCGGCGACCATGTCGAGCAGATCCATGCCCGAGGTGCCGCCATCGAGCAATTCTACGCCATCCGGCAGATCGTGCGAGGCATCGAGCGCTTCAACGATGCGCACGCCGACGCCTTCATCCGACAGGAGGATGTTGCCGAGGCCGAGGACCAGAATGCTCACGATCGCGCCTTCTTTCACATCGCCTTGATTTGAACGATCGGCCGCTTCTCGGCGTCGACCATGTGGACCGCGCAGGCGATGCAGGGGTCGAACGAGTGCACGGTGCGCAGCACCTCGAGCGGCAGGTTTGCATCGGCAACGGGGGTATCGATGAGCGAGGCCTCGTAGGGGCCGGGCTCGTCGTTCTGGTCGCGCGGGCCGGCGTTCCAGGTCGAGGGCACGACGCACTGGTAATTGTCGATCTTGCCGTCCTTGATCACGACCCAGTGCGAAAGCACGCCGCGCGGCGCCTCGTGATAACCGAAGCCGCGCACCTCGCCCTTGGGGAATACCGGCCGATTGAAGGTGCGGGTATCGCCCTTGGCGATGTTGTCGAGCAGCAGCTGCCACTGGTTCTGCAGCGCTTCGTGCAGCACCGCGCAGCGCACGGCGCGGGCCGCGATGCGCCCGATTGTCGAGTGCAGCGCGCTGAGCGGGATCGGCGCACCGGCGACCTTGCTCGCGACCTCGACCAGCTTGGTCAGGTGCCGCTTGGTCGGCTCGTGGCCGGCGGCGTACATGCCCAGCACGTTGGCGAGCGGACCGACCTGCGCGCGCTTGTCGAGGAAGGTCGGCGCCTTGATCCAGGAGTATTTCCCGTCGTCGTGGAAATCGTCGTATTTCGGCGTGGTCTGGCCGTCGAAAGGATGCAGCGCGGCGTTCGTGCCCGAATACTCGTACCAGGAGTGCTTGACCGCTTCCTTGACGCCGTCGCGGAAAAACGCGTCCTGATAGCTTTTGATCGGTTGGAACTTCGACAGGTCACCCGCCGGGATGTAGCCGCCGGGAAGCTCGAACACCGTCCCTTTGGTATCGAGCGGGAGATCGGGCACCGACAGATAATTGGTGACGCCGGCGCCGTATTTCGTCCAATCCGCGTAGAGCGCGCCGACCGCGGCGACGTCGTTCATCATCGCGTTGTTGATGAAGTCGCCGAGCTGGTCGATCAGCGCTTTGATGGCGTACAGCCGTTCCAGGGTCAGGGTCGACTGGCTTTCGGGATTGATCGCATTCGCCACGCCACCGACCGCGAGGTTCTGGATGTGCGGCGTCTTGGAACCCAGGATGGTGACGATCTTGTTGGCGATGCGTTGCACTTCGAGTGCCTGAATGTAATGCGTCGCCGCCAGCAGGTTGACATCCGGCGGCAGCTTCATGGCCGGGTGGCCCCAATAGCCCGAGGCGAACACGCCGAGATTGCCGCTGTCGACGAAGGTTTTCAGCTTGTCGCGCACCGACCGGATGTTGGGGATACTGTTGGCTTTGTAGTCGGACAGGGTCGCGCCGAGCTTGGACGCACCCTCCGGATCACCCTTGAGCGCCGAGACGATATCGACCCAGTCGAGCGCGGCGAGATGATAGAAATGCACGATATGGTCGTGCACGCCGTGCGCCGTGATGATCATGTTGCGGATATACTGGGCGTTGAGCGGAACTTCGAGATTGAGGGCGTTTTCCACCGCGCGTACCGAGGTGATGGCGTGCACCGTCGTGCAAACGCCGCAGATCCGTTGCGTGAAGATCCAGGCGTCGCGCGGGTCGCGATCTTTGAGGATGAGCTCGATACCCCGCCACATCTGACCCGACGACCAGGCCTTGGTCACCTTGCCGCCGTCGACTTCGCAGTCGATGCGCAGATGCCCCTCGATGCGGGTGATGGGGTCGATCGTTATGCGAGTCAAAGTAGCCTCCTATTAGCGACGCGCGGCATCGCCGTGCAGCACTGGCAAGGTCTTGATGAAGATGAGGTAGAGAAGCACTTCGAGCGCGACGACGCCGATCGACACCATCAGCTCGGGTACGGAAGGGAAGTAGGACCAATTGTTGAGCGGCTGATAGCCGATCAGATAGGCATCGAGGCGGTAGAGCGATCCGCCGGCGAGCAGCGCGACGGCGCCGAGGAACGAAGCCCGCTGGCTCGCGCGCCCGGCCGGCGTGATGAACACCAGGGCGGCAGCGAGGAACATGGCGTTCTCGACCCAGAACAGGAAGACACTGATGCTGCCGATGAAGGCCAGCGGCAGGGCGTTGCGCGCGAACAGATCGCCAAAGCGCAGTACGAGCCAGGCGACGGTGATCCAGCCGACGACGATTGACATCTTCGAGATCAATGCGTGTTCGGACGGCAGCGAGAAGGTCTTTGAAACGACCGTCGCCTCGAACATCACCACGGCATAGCCCATGGCCAGCGCGCTGATGACGAACAAGGCCGGCAGCCAGAGCGTGAACCACAGCGGGGAGAGTCTGTATTCCATCACCAGCAGCATCGATCCGAGCGAGGACTGGTGCATGGTCGGCAGTAGGACGCCGAGCGCGACGATCACGAACATCCAACGATCGAGAACGCGCTTGATTGCGGCGAAGCCCCAGCGTTCGAGGAACGCCGGCGAAAACTCGATCCACAGCACTACCACGTAAGCCATCACGCAAAGCGCGACCTCGAACATGACCGAGTTGAGCTGGGCGTGCCACGGCAGCAGCAGATTATAGGCCTGCCAATAGCGGCCGAGATCGAAAATCACGGCGAAGCCGCCGAGTGTATAGCCGAACAGCCCGCTGAGCAGCGCCGGCCGCATCAACGGATGGTATTGGCCGCGATTGAAGATGTAGACCAACAACGCCATGGCGAAGCCGCCGCAGCCGAACGCGGTGCCGATGATGACGTCGACGACGACCCAGATTCCCCAAGGGTAGCCGGGGTTGATGTTGGCGACCGCGCCGAGCCCGAAGAGGAATCGCTGAAGCAGGAAACAGAAGGCGATGACGACCAGCGCGACGAGCACTAGCGTGGTCGGCGTTACCAGGCTTCTGCGCAGCGGTGCTGCCGTGCTCACGATCAACCCTCCTTGGACGGCGGCGCGTCGTCGTCGTGGTGCAGTGCCAAGTTGCGACGAGCCAGGAACGCGAACCCCACGAAGGCGACGAGCGGCGCGATCAGCCACTGATAAATTGTGTGCTGCATGCCTTCGGAGAGCGAGGCGGGAGACTGCCGTCCGACGGTCGGCAATCCGAGTTTCGGGAACGGCACGCCGGCGAGATAGCGCACCTGGGTGCCGCCGGCTTCGTGCTCGCCGTAGACGCCTTTGACGTAGGTCGGAATTGTCGCAGCATTGGGCGGACGGTTCTCGCCGATCTTGCCGCGCGGGAACTGATAGGGAGTACCGGGAGCCGCGGCGGTCCTACGCTCAATCTCCCGTTCAAGCTCCTTGACCGGCCCGAACAGCGAGGCCCCGGTTGGACATACGTCGCAGCAGGCGGGAATCTTGCCGTCCTTCTGCAGATGCCTGCAGAACTCGCACTTGGCGATTTTTCCCAAGGCGCTGCTGAAATCGAATTGCGGCACGCCGAACGGACAGCCGTAGACGCAGTAGCGGCAGCCGATGCAGACATCCGGGTCATAGCTGACGATGCCGGTTGCCGCGTCCTTCTGCATGGCGCCGACTGGGCAGACCGAAACGCATGACGGGTCGACGCAATGCAGGCAATGCCGCTTGACGAAGGCAAAACCGTTGATCTCGTGGTCCTTCTGCTCCGCGGTGCCGTTGCGATAGACCTTGATGACGTTGAGCGTGCGGCCCGACAAATCCTCCGCAGAATCCCAGGTGTTCTCGTTCCAGCCGGTCAGGGTCGCCGGGACCTCAGCCGGCATCTTGTTGGCCTCCTTACAGGCGGCCACGCACGCCTTGCAGCCGATACAAAGCGTTGAGTCGTAGAGCATTCCGACCGCCTGCGGCGATATCTGCTTCGGCGGCCGTGCGATGGCGGCCGATGCCTCGGTGGGCACGGCCGCCGCCGCGGTGGCGAAACCGGCGCCCCTCAGGAAATCCCTGCGGTCGACCTCGGTCATGGCTAGACCCGCTCTTTCGTCTCGTCCGGTGCGCTCTTCTTGCCGTCGCCCATCTGCTTGAGCAGCATCGCGCCGGCGCCCACCACGAGGCCGCCCACCACGCCGACCGCTGCCGCGGCGCCAGTGCTGATGCCTTGACCTTTCGCGGCGTCGACCTGCGGGAAGGCGGTCGGCGGCGTCAGAGTCTTGACCGTCGAGAGCGCATGCAGCGGCTTGCGGAACCCGGTTTCTTTCTCGGTACAGCCGAAACATGGATGCCCGGTGCCCACCGGCCACGAGCCGAAGCCGACGTCGCCGAAACCGATCGATGGGCAGTTAGCGTAGGTCTCCGGACCCTTGCAGCCGATCTTGTAGAGGCAGAAACCCTGACGGTGGCCTTCGTCGCCGAACTCGAGGGCGAAACGCCCGGCATCGAAATGCGGCCGCCGCTCGCAGTTCTCGTGGATCAATCGGCCATAGGCGAATTTGGGCCGATTCTGTTGGTCGAGCTCGGGCGGGCGACCGAAGGTCAGCAGGTAGAGGACGGTCGACAGAAAATTGTAGGGGCTGGGCGGGCAGCCCGGAATATTGATCACCAGCTTGCCGGGAATGACCTCGTGCGTGCCGACTGCGCCTGTCGGGTTTGGATCGGCCGATTGGATGCCACCCCAGGATGCGCATGAGCCTATAGCAATGACGGCGGCCGCGCCCTCGGCGGCCTCGCGGATGAGTTCGACTTGAGTCTTGCCGCCGACCTTGCAGTAGATGCCGCCATCCTTCATCGGCGTTCCGCCCTCGGTCACGAGCACGTACTTGCCTTTGTTTTTCTCCATCATTGCGTGTTTGTAATCCAGCGCCTGCTTTCCGGCGCCGATGCACAGCGTGTCGTGATAGTCGAGCGAGATGACATCCAGAAGGATCGCCTCCAGCGTCGGGTGGTAGGATCGCAGCAGCGATTCCGTGCAGCCGGTGCATTCCTGCCCATGCAGCCAGATCACCGGCGGCCTTGCCGGCGCTGTCGCCGCCTCTGCCATGCGCACGCCTGCGGTCGCCGAGAGCCCCATCGTGGCGGCTATCCCGGCGCAGAACTGCAGCATCTGCCGGCGGGTCAGCCCTCCGAATACCGGTTCATCGGGGTTAGGCCCCAGACAGGCCTCGAAATCGATGTCGGGATTGCAGGTAGCGTCCATGGGCCGGCCCCTGTGAGATTCCTACGTAAGACGCGCTACCAGGGGCGCCGGAAAACGGCGATGACGATTGTCAATTTTTTCGGATAAGGCTGACGCTGCGACGACTCACGCCGAGATCAGCCTGTCGATTTCGCCGGCGAGCGCTTCCACGCTGGGGATCGTGACCTGGCGACCGGAAAAGTGTGCCACTCCATCGGTCTCGAGCCGTCCAATGATACGAGAGATGGTCTCGTGGCGCGTGCCGACCATCGAGGCGAGGTCCCGGCGCGACACAGGCAGGTCGATCGATTGCGAGCCGTTCGAGTGCCGACGCCCGTGCCGTTGGACTAAGACGAGCAGAAGATGCACGAGCTTATGGCGGTTCGACAGTGTCGCCTGACGAAACATCATGTCGTGAGCGTGTTCGAGCTCGCCGATCGAGCGTTTGAGAAAACGCAGGCCAAGCGCCGGGTTGCCGGCAAGCAGAGCCGTAATCGCCGCGCGGTCGATGTGACACACTACGCTCGGACCCAGCGCTTCGGCACTGGTCTTGTGTTCGCTGCCGGTGAGGAATGAACGGTATCCGATTGTGTCGCCCGGATAGGCCAGTTCCAACAGTACCGAATTACCGTTGTCATCGAGCCGGCGGATTCCAACGGTGCCGCCGGAGACGCAGTGCACGCCGTCGTTCTGCTCTCCCTGGACGAAGACAACCTCGCCGGAACCATATTCGCGTCGCCGCCGTCCATCGGCCAGCAAGGCGCTCGCGGTTTCGTCAAGATCGTGCCAAACGCTCCGCGGCCCGACGTGGCAGACAACGCAGGCATGATTCTCGTGCTTCGTGCAGCTTTGCGCCATGGTCTATGCCGCGCCTCGGGCGTCCGAGGCGCTCTTTCGATCTGGTCGCGCTAAAATTCGACTGGCATGATGACCCGGCCCAGGCCGGGGGTTTTGATATACCGCAATTAAACTGGCGGCCTCCATCCAAGGTAGTAGCCCCTAATTGCGGCACTCGGCCGGTCTTGCGAGGCCCCCGACGATCTCAGTCCGCCGGGGCGAGGCGCTCGACGGACGATATCGAGCAAAATTGACGATCATCAACGACGATTGACGTGCTTCCGGCTAATTGCCCAATGGTCCGCAGGATCGGCAGGAAGCCGCGGAGGCGGGCGTCGTTATCCGGGTGCAAGCCATGCAGCGGTCTGGTTCTTATGTTGCGGCTGCCGTCGTCATCGTGGCTGTTGTGGCGGCCGTTGCTTGGGTGCTTACCACGCAACCACAAGCGTTCCCTGGCCTGCAGACGGTCGGTCTCTATAAGTTCAAGGCGATGCCGGTCGGTGCCGATGGACCGCTGAAGGAATGCGTCGTGTGCCACAGCGTCGAGACCGGCGGGCCGCTTCGCGTGGGGCCCCCGCTGCACGGTATCGTGGGGGCACGCAAGGCGCGGACGGAATGGTACGGCTATTCGGCGGCGCTGCGGAAGGCCGAGGGCAAATGGACCGAAGCCGATCTCGACAAGTTTCTGACTTCGCCAAGCAAGTTCCTGCCGGGTACGTCGAAAACCCTCATCGGCATTCCCGATGCCAAGCAGCGTGCGGACATTATCGCGGCTCTGAAGAAGGCGCCGTAATAGGCCCCGGTTTGCGGAGCTAGAATTACATCTACGCCGACGGCACCGATTTTGTGCTTTTTGAAAATATGATCCGGCAACTACTCGCGCTCATGCAACAATCGTGCATTGCCACGCGGATCGACTACATTGCGCTCCGCAAGTTTGCCGCAAAGCAATGACGAACAAGATTTGATTCTTCCTATTGATCCTCGTCAAAGCGGAGCAATGCAAATTGTTCAACATATAAAGTTGTAAGCGCATCCTTGACCCCTGCGAAGAACGCTTGTCGCTCAAGCAGAGATAATAATTCGACTGGAAACTCGATGGGTCGGAGCCGGCACCATAAAAGCGATCATGGCAGGCATTCCATGTCGCGCCGATCATTCTTGAGAGGTTCGGGGATTGGCGCCGCGAGTACGGTGATGCTCGATACAACGTTGCCAGATTTTCTCGCTTCAGACGCGCAGGCCGCGGAACGGGATGCCGTCGGTCCGGGGCCGGTTCCGCTGACGCTCGACGTGAACAATGTGTCGCATTCGCTATTCATCGAGCCGAAAACGACGTTAGCCGAAGCATTGCGCGATTCGCTCGATTTGACCGGAACCAAGGTCGGTTGCGACCGCGGCGCTTGTTCGGCTTGCACGGTCTGGCTCGACGGGAAGCCGATCGCAGCTTGTATGATGCTGGCAATCGATGTCGGCAGTCGCAAGATTACGACAATCGAAGGATTGGCGCACGGTGACGAGCTGCATCCCGTGCAGTCTGCTTTCATCGCGCATGACGCCGTGCAGTGCGGGTTCTGCACGCCGGGTCTCGTGATGAGTTGCGCGGCGCTGCTCGAAAGCAATCCGACCCCCACGATCGACGATATCAGAGCAGCAACCAGTGGCCATCTCTGCCGCTGCGGCACCCATCCGCATGTACATGACGCGATGCTGGATGCGTCCCGGATTAGGAAGACCTGACCATGACGTCCGCCGATACGCGCTCGCAAAAATATCCCGTCGGAATCGACAGCGTGTCGATGGCAGAGATCGAGCGTCGCGTTCCCGCCGGCGAGGCGCCGCCGCTTCCGCCAAATGCACAGCTGGCCGTGATCGGAAAATCAATTCCGCGCATTAATGGCCGCGCCAAGGTCACGGGTGCGGCCCCGTTCACGGTCGACGTGAAACTGCCGGGCATGCTGTACGCACGCCTATTGCGATCGCCGTTGCCGCATGCCCGTGTCATGTCGATTGATATAGGTGCCGCAGAACGGCATCCGGGGGTGCGCGCGATCCACGTCATCAACGACGTGGTGGGACGTGCCGTCGAGACGACCGGACAGAATACGCCTGCCGGGACAAGCGGTCGTCGCGTTCTCTATGTTGGCGATCCGATCGCCGCGGTCGCCGCCGTCACGCCGGAGGCGGCGCAGGCAGCGGTGGATCTAATCAAAGTCGATTATCAGCCGCTTGCATTCGTGGTTGATCTCGAGGATGCACGCAAGCCCGACGCGCCACGCGTCTTCGCGCATCCGGTACATGGTGAGAGCTTTGCGGGCGGAAACCCGGCGGGCACCGCGCTGCCGCAACAGGGCAATGTCCTCGGTCCGAATAAAAGCGGCTCGCGCGGCGATGCCGCAGCCGGGTTCGCGGATGCCGATGTCGTCGTCGAGCACGAGTTCCGCACCCAAGTGCAGACCCATTGCTGCCTCGAGCCGCACGGTCTGGTGGCCGACTGGCGAAAGGATGGCCTCACCGTCTACATGTCTACGCAATTTACGGCCGGCATACGCGCCGAACTCGCCGCAGCCTTCGGCCTGCCGCTCAGCCGCGTGCGTGTGATCGTCGATGCGATGGGCGGCGGGTTCGGATCGAAGTCCAGCGCCGGCAATTATGCGCGTGCGGCGGTCACGCTGTCGCGCCAAGCCAATGCTCCGGTCAGGCTCGTGCTTGACCGGCACGAGGAGCAGATCGACAGCGGCAATCGCCCGGCGACGGTGCAACGGCTGCGCGTCGGGGCGCGGCGCAATGGCACGCTCACAGCGATTGCCATCGACACTTACGGGACGTCCGGCGTCGGGCTCGGCGCCGGCATCGGCAACTTCGCTCAAGCAATTTACGATTGCGCCAATTTCGAATTGCTCCAGTCCGATGTCTTCATCAATGCCGGCCCGGGCTGCGCGATGCGCGCGCCCGGCAATGTTCCAGGCGCCTTCGCGCTCGAACAGACTATCGATGAGCTAGCCGAGAAACTCGGCATGGATCCCTTGACGTTGCGCGAGCGGATCGATCTGAGCGCGGTGCGCCGCGAAGAACGGCGCATCGGGGCCGCGCGCTTCGGCTGGAACCGCCGGCGGGCGCCCGGCAGCGATAGCGGTCCCATCAAGCGCGGCCTTGGCATGGCGCAATCGCTTTGGGGAGCCAACGTACGAACCAATTCGGCCTGCGAAGTTCGCATATTCCGCGACGGCTCCGTCGAGGTGCTTTCGAGCGTCCAGGACATCGGGACCGGCATCGGCACCGTGCTGGCGCAAGTCGTTGCGGAGGAACTGGGCTTGCGGCCCGAGGACATCACGGTTCGCATCGGCGACACGGAATATCCTGCGGGCCCGCCATCGTATGGAAGTCTGACAACGGCATCGATCACGCCGCCGGCCAGAAATGCCGCGTATCAGGTGCTGCGAAAACTTATCGAGATTGTGGCGCCGTCCATCGCGGCGGCTGCCGGAAACTTAGTGGCGCGTGCCGGTCGAATCAGCACTGCCGACAACAGTCGCAGTATCGGTTTTCGGGAGGCGGCGGCGCAATTGCCCACCGATCAAATCGGCGTCGTCGCGAGCCGCTCCGACGATTATGCCGGCTTCGCTCGCAAGATGAGCGATATGGCCTCGGCGCAAAACGCGCTGGGCGGCGTGCAATTTGCCGAGGTTGCGGTCGACACCGAGACCGGGATCGTTCGCGTCGAACGCGTCGTCGCGGTGCAAGACTGCGGTCGCCCGATGAACCCCCTGCAAATCGAGAGCCAGGTTCAGGGCGGAATCCTGCAAGGGATTTCCTATGCCTTGTTCGAGGAGCGCATCCTCGACCGGCACACCGGCCATATGCTCAATGCCAACCTGGAACAATACAAGATCCTGCGCTCGCGCGAGACACCTGCGATAGAAGTGCACCTGCTGGAAAATTATCAGGGCATGAGCGCGACCGACGCCTATGGCATCGCCGAGCCGTCGAATATCGCCACCGCTCCTGCGATCGCAAATGCCGTCTACAACGCGATCGGCGTGCGCCTGCGGCAGTTGCCGATGTCACCCGCCGCCGTTCTGGCCGCGCTCGGCCGAATTCCACAGCGGAGCGGACCGACATGAATAGCTTCGAATGGAGCAGCCCGCGCGACATCGCGCAAGCGGCTGGCGTCGCCACAACGACAGTGGCGGCGGCGATGGTCAGCCAGAGCGGGCGGCTTTCGACCGACGGCGTGGTCTTCAAGGCCGGAGGCATCGACCTGCTCGATTTAATGAAGGAAGGCCTGCTGGCGCCGCGCGGCATCGTGAACTTGCGCGAGATTCCCGATCTTGCTGTCATTGCGCAGGCGGACGATGGCGGCGTGCGTATCGGGGCGAATGTTACGCTCGCGCAGCTCGCCGCCGATCCTGTCATACGCACGCGTTTTCTCGCCTTGGCCGATGTCGCGGGCAATTCCGCCAGCCCGCAGATTCGCCAGGTGGCGACGATTGGCGGGAATCTGCTGCAGCGCCCGCGCTGCTGGTATTTCCGCTCGCGCGATCACCACTGCGCCCGCAAGGGCGGCGAGGTCTGCTTCGCATTCGCCGGGGAGAATCAATATCACGCCATTTTCGACCACAACGGTTGCGCGATGGTGCATCCCTCGACCTCGGCGACCGCATTGGTTGCGCTCGGTGCCAAGCTTGAGCTCACCAGTGCGGCGGGAACCAAGCGGGTCGTGGGTTTGGAACAATTCTTCCTGCTGCCCGAGGTCGACATTCAGCGTGAGAATGATCTGACACCGGGCGAAATTCTTACCGAGATCTTGCTGCCGCCGCTGGCGCCGACGTCGCGATCGATCCACATCAAGCAAGGCGAAACCGATTCGTTCGATTGGCCGATCGCCGATGTCGCGGTCGCGCTCGACACGGCGCCGGGTGGAGCATGTCGAGCCGCAGCGGTCATTCTCGGCGCCGCGGCACCGGTGCCGCATCGTGCCAAAGCGGCCGAGGCATTGCTGGTCGGAAAGACGATCGATGCGGATGTCGCTCGCGCCGCCGCTCACGCCGCCTTGCAGGGCGCCGCGCCGCTGACCAAGAACGCCTACAAGCTTCCGATTTTCGAGACGCTGGTCCGCCGCGCGATTCTTGCCGTTGTCCGCGGAGGATAGCGCAAGAATTAAAAGGGCGAGCTCCGCCGCGAAGTAAAGGAGTCGATTTCATGGTCACACGAAGAGAAGCGACCGCTGGCATCCTCTCGACCGCCGTTCTCGCGGGTACGCCTGGCCTCGCAGCACAGGAAGCAATGACCGTGAAACTGCCACCGCCGCGCGCGGGCCTAATTTCGTCCATTACAATAAAGTCCGCGTGTTTCAGCGCTTTTTCGTA
>DAIRFM010000254.1:0-3511 GCA_036795025.1 Burkholderiales bacterium
GGTTTCGTCTTCGGTAGCGGCGAGCACCGGCAGCCTGACACGCTCGACCGGCACGCCCCCAATTAATGCCGCGGCGACCGGCACCTGCTCCAGCTCCATCATCAGGCTCTCCTGGCCGCGGGTCATGGCGAGATAAACCTCGGCCAGCAGCTCGGCGTCGAGCAGCGCGCCGTGCAGGGTGCGGTGGGTGTTGTTCACGCCGTAGCGCTCGCACAAGGCATCGAGCGAATTTTTCTTGCCCGGATGCAGCTCTTTCGCCAGCTTGAGCGTGTCCTTGACGCCGGCGCAATGCTGTGCCAGCGGCGGCAGCTTCGCGAGCGCCAGTTCCTGCTCGAGGAATTCGACGTCGAACGGCGCGTTGTGGATGATCAGTTCCGCGCCGCGTATGTACTCGATGAATTCGGATGCGATCTCGCGGAACCTGGGCTTGTCCAGCAGGAACTCGTCGCTGATGCCGTGCACCTTCACCGCCCCCTCTTCGCTCGCGCGCTCGGGATTGAGATAGTGATGGAAGTGGTTGCCGGTCGGATGGCGGTTGCGCAGTTCGAGGCAGCCGATCTCGATCACCCGGTCGCCCAGCTTGGCGTTCAGGCCGGTGGTCTCCGTGTCGAGGACGATCTTGCGCGTCATTTGCCGCCAGCGTCCCGCAGCGCCGCGTTCGAAACCGGCAGTTGATCCACAGACCAGCCGCCGCCCAAGGCCTTCATCAGGTCCACGCTGGCAACCAGGCGGGATTGGCGGTTGCGCAAGAAAGCGAGCTCGGCGTCGTTGGCCGTGCGCTGCGCATCCAGCACTTCAAGATAGGCGGAATAGCCCGCCTCGTAACGCAGCCTCGCGAGACGCAGCGCGTTGCGGGCCGCCGTCGCGCGTAGCTGCAGGTCTTGCTCCGACGCCTCGGTCTGTTGCAGCGTGGTGAGCGCATCGGCAACCTCGCGAAAAGCGGTTTCGACCGCCTTCTGGTAATTCGCGACGGACTGGCGTTGTCGGGCCTCCGCCGCCTGCGTGCGGGCAGCGTAGCGCCCCGCATCGAATATCGGCAGGGCCATGCCAAAGCCAAGCGACCAGATGCGCGCGCCGCTGGAAAGCAACGTCGACAGTGCGGTGCTCTCGCCGCCGTAGTACGAGGTCAGGGAGACCGTCGGAAACATCGCCGCCCTGGCGATGCCGATCTGGGCGTTCACGGCAATCAACTGCTGCTCCGCCTGCAGGACGTCGGGCCGGCGCTGCAACAGCGTGGAGGGCAGCCCGGCCGGCGGCAGCGGCGGCATGGGCAGGGTCAGCAAGTCGCCGCTCGGGAGTGCCAGGTCGAGCCGGCCGGTGAGCGAGCCCAGTTGGTGCAGGATGAGCGAGCGCTGGCGCAGCAGGTCCTTCAGTTGGACGGAGGCGTCGGCGCGCGCGAGCTCGGCCTGGTTCACGTCCAGATCCGAAGCAATGCCGCCGCGCGCGCGGTTGCGCACAAAGGTCAGCGCTTCCTCGCGGCTCTCCAGGGTCGTGCGCGTGGCCGCAATCTGCGCGTCGAGCGAGCGCAGCGAAAAATAAGCCTGCGCGGTGAGGCCGGCGAGCGAAAGCGTCACCACCTCCTTGGCATAGCGCGAGCCGAGCGCGAGCGCGCGGGTGGCCTCCAGGGCGCGGCGCAGCTTGCCCCAGAAATCGATTTCGAAGGACGTCCCCACGGTAAGGCGAATGTCGTTCCTGACCAGCGGAATGCTGGACGGAATGGGTGTGGCGGTGAGGGCACTGAGTCGCTGGCGTTGCGGCGTCCCGCCCAGATCGATTTCCGGCAGGAAGGAGGCGCCGGCCTCGCGCAGGTTCGCGTCCGCCTCCTCTATGCGCGCGACCGCGAGCCGCACGTCGGCGTTGCGCTCAAGCGAATTGGCGACCAGCTCGTCGAGCATGGGATCGGCATACAGCTTCCACCATTCGGCGGGAACCGCCGCGGCAGCCGCGAGGTCGGCCGGCGCGTCCGGATAGGCGCCGGGCAGGCCGGTCGCGGGACGCTCATAGTCAGGCCCGACCGCGGCGCAGGCGCCAAGCAGCAGCGCGGCGCAGAGCGCGACCAGGATGGGCCGCATCATGCCGCCTCCTCCCGCGCCGCAACCGTCGCCTCGTCACGCTTCGCCTTGCGCCGGCCGAGCAGCGTGAAGAACAGCGGCACGAACAGGGTGGCGACGAACGTTGCGACCAGCATGCCGCCGAACACGCCCGTGCCCATCGAGCGGCGCGCCGCCGCGCCTGCTCCGGTAGCGAGCGCAAGCGGCAGGACTCCGAACATGAAGGCGAGCGAAGTCATCACGATCGGCCGGAAGCGCTGGCGCGCCGCCGCTATGGCGGCGCTGGCCACATCCATTCCCGCATCCACGTTCTGGACCGCAAACTCCACGATCAGGATCGCGTTCTTCGCCGCCAGACCGATCAACGTGACCAGGCCGATCTGGAAATAGATGTCGTTGCTCATGCCGAGCGCGAGTACCGCGAGCAGCGCGCCGAGCACCGCGAACGGCACCGCCAGCAGCACCGCGACCGGCAGCGACCAGCGCTCGTAATGCGCCGCGAGGATAAGGAACACCATGACCAGGGCGAAGATGAACGCGATGATCGACGCCTGGCCGGTGCGTTTTTCCTGGAAGGCCTGGCCGGTCCAGGCGAGGTAATAGCCCTGCGGCAGGACCTTGGCCGCGACCTCCTCCACCACGCCGATAGCCTGGCCGGAACTGACCCCGGGCGCGGAGCCGCCCATAACCTTCGCGGCGATGAAGCCATTGAAACGATCCAACTGGTCGGGACCGACGATGCCCTGAGTGCGGATGAGCGCCTTTACCGGCACCATGTCGCCGGCGGCCGAGCGCACATAGACGCTGCCTAAGTCTTCGGGACGCGAGCGGTAAGCCGCGTCGGCCTGGATTTGCACCCGGTAGGTGCGGCCGAATTTGTTGAAATCGTTGACGTACAGCGCTCCCATCGTGCTTTGCAATGCGTCGAACACATCGCTCACCGGAACCCCGAGCGCGAGCGCCCTCTCGCGATCGACTTCCACGAACAACTGCGGCACGCTCGGGCGATAGAAGGTGTTGATGCCAGCCAGTTCCCGGCGCTTGCGCAGTTCGCCGACAAACTGCTGCACGACCGTCTCCAGTTTCTTAGGATCCCCGTCCGCCCGATTCTGGATGTACGCCTCGAAGCCGCCCGCGGTCCCGAGGCCGCGGATCGGCGGCGCGTTGAAAGCGAACACCAGGCCTTCGCGGTACGCCGCCCCTTTCATCGACATGTACTTGACCATATCTTCGGCGGACTCAGGGCGATCCTCCCAGGGCTTGAGCGTGATGAACATGGTTGCGGCACTGGTCTTGTTGCCCCCGCCTACCAGGTCGAAACCGTTCACGACGAAGATGTGATCGACGGATGGGTGTTGCACCATGGTCTGCTGCACCGACGCGCCGACCGCGCCGGTGCGTCCGAGCGAAGCACCGTCAGGCAGCACGATCGCGCCATAGAAGTAACCCACATCCTCTAT
>DAIRFM010000255.1:0-3510 GCA_036795025.1 Burkholderiales bacterium
CTCCTCCGTGCACATCCACAGGCTCACCGCCGACGAGGCTCTCTCCAGTCTGAAAACTTCCCCCGCCGGCCTCCTCCAGGCTGAGGCCGCGCGCCGGTTGGCGGAGTTTGGGCCCAACCATGTCGAGGAGGTGGGCCGCGAGCATCTGCTCCTTGGCTTCGCCCGCGAGTTCACCCATTTCTTCGCCATCATCCTCTGGGCCGGCGCGGCGCTGGCGTTTCTCGCCGAGCATTTTGATCCTGGCCAGGGCATGGCCCGCCTCGGCGTCGCCATCGTCGGCGTCATCGTCATCAACGGCATTTTCTCCTTCTGGCAGGAATACAAGGCCGAGCGGGCGGTGGCGGCGCTGCGCCAGTTGCTGCCGCAGACGGTGAAGGCGCGGCGCGGCGGCGAAACCGTCGAGATTCTCGCCACCGATCTCGTACCCGGCGACATCGTGCTGCTGGAGGAGGGCAACCTGGTTCCGGCCGACTGCCGGCTGGTCGAGGCTTTCGCGCTGCGCGTGAACACCGCGACGGTCACCGGCGAGTCCCTGCCCAAGGCGCGCAATACCGAGCCCAGCATGGAGGAATCGCCGCTGTTCGCAAAAAACATCGCGCTCGCCGGCACCTCGGTGGTGTCGGGTCAGGCGCGCGCGGTGGTGTACGCCACCGGCATGCGCACCGAGTTCGGCAAGATCGCCCACCTCACGCAAACGGCGGGCGAAGCCAGTTCGCCGCTGCAGCGCGAGATCGCGCGCCTGTCGCGCATCGTCACGGCGCTCGCCACCGGCATGGGCATCGCAATGTTCTTCATCGGCGAGGCGCTGGGGCTGCCGACCTGGGAAAACCTGCTCTTCGCCATCGGCATCATCGTCGCCAACGTGCCCGAAGGCCTGTTGCCGACGGTGACCCTGTCGCTGGCGATGGCGACGCAGCGCATGGCCAAGCGCAACGCCCTGGTGCGCCACCTGCCCGCAGTCGAGGCGCTCGGTTCGACCACGACCATCTGCTGCGACAAGACCGGTACGCTGACGCAGAACCGCATGTCGGTGCGGCGCCTGTGGCTCGGCGGCGGGTTCGTGGAGCGAGACGATGTTGCGGCGCAACCGCGCCTGGCGCAGGATAACCGCCAGCTATTCGTCAATGCCGCGCTCTGCCACAACCTGAATGAGGTGGACGACCACGGCCAGCGCAAACTGCTGGGCGATCCGATGGAAGTAGCGCTGGCCGGCATGGGCCGGCAAGTGGCCGGCGGACTCGACGGTTTTGCACGCATCGACGAGATCCCCTTCGACACCGACCGCAAGCGCATGTCGGTGCTGTGTGCGACGCCGCAGGGCCGCGTGCTCTACTGCAAGGGCGCGCCGGAGACGGTGCTCGCGGCCTGTAACCTGGTGCAGTTCGACGCGGGAATAGCGCCGCTCGATGCCGCGGCGAAGACGCGCCTGCTGGCGGCGCAGGACGCGATGACCGAGGCCGGCCTGCGCGTGCTGGCTTTCGCCCATTGTGCGGTCGCAGGCGGCACGCCGACCGAGGAGCGTGGCATGACCCTCACCGGGTTGGTCGGGCTGGAAGACCCGCCGCGGACCGAGGTGCCGGAGGCCATTTCGCGCTGCGCCACGGCCGGCATCCGCATCATCATGGTGACCGGCGACCACCCGCGCACCGCCCTGGCCATCGCCCGCGAGATCGGACTGGTGAAGACAGAGCAGCCGGTGGTGGTCGGCGGCGACGAATTGCGCCGCATGTTGCCGGCGCAACTGCAACTCGTGCGCGATGCGAAGGAGATCATCTTCGCCCGCGTCGCCGCCGAGCAGAAAATGCTGATCGTGCAGGCGCTGAAGAAAAAGGGCGAGATCGTCGCCGTCACCGGCGACGGCGTGAACGACGCCCCGGCGCTGAAAACCGCCGACATCGGTATCGCCATGGGCATCGCCGGCACCGACGTGGCCAAGGAAGCGGCCGACCTGATCCTGCTCGACGACAATTTCGCCAGCATCGTCGCCGCGATCGAGGAAGGGCGCGCGGTGTTCGAGAATATCCGCAAGTTCCTCACCTACATCCTCAGCTCGAACATCCCCGAGCTGGTGCCCTATCTCGCCTTTGTGCTCTTCAGGATCCCACTGCCGCTCACCATCATCCAGATCCTGGCCGTCGACCTCGGCACCGACATGCTGCCGGCGCTGGCGCTGGGCGCCGAGAAACCCGATCCTGGCGTCATGAGCCGACCGCCAAGAGCGCGCGGCGAGCGGCTGCTGTCATGGGGTCTGATCGCCCGAGCGTATCTCTTCCTCGGCGCGCTGGAGGCGGCGGCGTCGATGGCGGTGTTCTTCTTCGTCCTGGACGCGGCCGGCTGGCGCTACGGCGATTTGCCCGGCAAGACCGACCCGCTCTATCTGCAGGCGACCACCGCCTGCCTGGTGGCCATCGTCGTGACCCAGATGGTAAATGTCTTCCTCTGCCGCCACCCTCTGAAATCGTCGCTGTCCATCAGCCCCTTTGGCAACGCGCTCATCCTGCCCGGCATAGCGGCGGAGCTGGGCATGATCCTGTTCATCGTCTACACCCCGGCCGGCAACTGGCTGTTCGGCACGGCGCCGATCGGGCCGGAGGTCTGGTTGCTCGCCGGCTTCTTCGCGGCGCTGATGTGGGCGCTGGAGGAGGTGCGCAAGGCGTGGTTGCGGCGGACTGTTATCTGAGGAGCCCATTGTTTGGAATTTCTCACTCCGCATGTAAGTGAATCAAAAGCTTCTCCATCGTACCCGCTGGTAGATTACGGACTCTGTTTCTTTTGCATATATTGTTGCCGGCCTAACTTCCTGTCACGGCTACACCAAAATTACACCAGCAATCAAAACTGTGAAATTCTGCGGCGAGGTTGGTATTGTATCCGTGGGCCATGAGCGCTCTAACGTGGCTAGATGCCGGTGCACAGCATCACAACCGATCAACGCGGCGGTTGTGCGGGAACACGCTGCCAACCACCGGGACACTCCCTGACATAGGGGTAATAGGCATTGGAACCCGCGCAGTAGTACCAGTCTTGCTGCGGGGCCGGTGCCGCCTGTGCATAGCCCTGCTCAACGTATGCGCCAGAAGGTGCCATCGCAGGTGCGGGATAGGAGTATGCGGGTGCGGGATATGCGTAGGCAGGGTAAGAATAATAAGGAGCGGAGTAATAGCCCAGCCCGTAGAGCGGAGCACCAAGATAAATGCCAACGCCCACGCCGCCGTAACCGTAACCATGACCATAGCCGCCGCCGTGGCTATAGCCGCCACCATGACCAGCGCCACCATGACCCGAGCCCCCACGGCCGCCCCGGGCCATTGCAGATTCACTAGCCACTGCCCCGAACACGAGCAGGATTAGCACCGCAACCACCTTCCAGTAACGTTCCATAATCCACTCCTTACCGTTCCGACAATACTCAGACTAGCAAATTGCGGCATTGAAAGCAGTAATCAATTTTAAAGGGTAGTCCATTTGCTCCCTTCGAAGCAAATATGTCCATTTTCTCTCCTTTGTGAT
>DAIRFM010000256.1:0-3494 GCA_036795025.1 Burkholderiales bacterium
CTCAGCTTCCCCATGTGGATGCGCCTGGGCGAGATCGTGCGCGAACTCGAAGCCGACGACGGCGTGCGCTGCATCGTGCTGCGCGGCGCGGGCGAGCAGGCCTTCGCCGCCGGTGCCGACATTTCCGAATTCGAGAAAGTGCGTACCAACGCCAAGGTGGCGAAGGACTACGGCGACAAGATCGAGGGCACGATGCGCGCGGTGAAGGAATGCCGCCACCCGACCGTGGCCATGATCCACGGCGTGTGCGTCGGCGGCGGGCTCGAAATCGCCTCGCAATGCGACCTGCGCATCTGCGGCGCATCCAGCCGCTTCGGCATCCCCATCAACAAGCTCGGCCTGGTAGTCGGCTACGGCGAAATGCAGGCGCTCATCGACCTGGTCGGACGCGCCACCGCGCTGGAAATCCTGCTCGAGGGGCGCGTATTCGGCGCCGAGGAAGCGAAGCAAAAGGGCCTGGTCAATCGCGTCGTCGCCGATGACCAGGTCGGGGCGGAAGCGCTCGCCGCGGCCGCGCGCATCGCCGCGGGCGCGCCGCTGGTGGCGCGCTGGCACAAAAAGTTCGCGCGCCGTCTTGCCGATCCGCGTCCGCTCACCGAAGCCGAACGCGACGAAGGCTATGCCTGCTTCGACACCGAGGATTACCGCATCGGCTTCAAGGCGTTTCTGGCGAAGCAGAAGCCGCAGTTCAAAGGCAAATGAAACGCAGGAGGCTGCAGGGGAATGCTGCGGCGCAACGCGGATGCCGTTTGTATCCTCGCCCGCGGCGGCCTAAAATGTCGGCGACCGCCGGGCGTGCGGCGACAACCATACCTCGACAAACCGGGGAAACCTGAAGGTCACAATTCATCGACTTACTTGGAGGAGGTATCAATGATGACGAAGTTCAAACGCATGGCGATCCTGACGGCCCTCGCCGCCGCCACACTGAGTGGGTCCGCCCTGGCTGCCACGACGCTGCGCGCATCGCATCAGTTCCCCGGCGGCAAAGGCGACGTGCGCGACGAGATGGTGCAGATCATCGCGCGCGAGGCCAAGGCGGCCAACGTCGACCTCGAGATCCAGGTCTATCCCGGCGCGTCGCTGTTCAAGCCGAACGAGCAGTGGAACGCCCTGGTCAACGGCCAGCTCGACATTTCCTCGTTTCCGCTCGATTACGCCAGCGGCAAGGTACGCGCTTTCGGCGCGACGCTGATGCCGGGGCTGGTGCGCAATCACGAGCGCGCCGTGAGACTCAATGATTCCAAGTTCATGAAAGAGATCAAGGCCAAGATCGAAAAAGCGGGCGTGGTCGTGCTGTCGGACGCCTGGCTCGCCGGCGCGGTGGCTTCGAAGAAAGCCTGCATTCGCACTCCAGCCGACATCAAGGGCTTGAAGATCCGCTCTGCCGGGCCGACCTTCGCCGCGATGTGGCAGGCGGCCGGCGCCTCCATCGTTTCGGTGCCGAGCAACGAGGTCTACAACGCGCTGCAGACCGGCGTCGCCGAGGCGACCGACACCAGCACCGGCAGCTTCGTTTCGTTCCGCATCTACGAGCAGGTGAAATGCGTTACCGCGCCGGGTGATAACGCCCTTTGGTTCATGTACGAGCCGGTGCTGATGTCGAAGAAAAGCTTCGATAAGCTCAACAAGAAGCAGCAGGAAACGCTGCTCAAAGCGGGCAAGAAGGCGCAGGAATACTTCGCCAAGGAGACCAAAGGCCTGGACGACGCGATGGTCAAGGTGTTCAGGGAGCACAAGGTCGAGGTGGTTACGCTGACGCCGGCGGAGTACGACGCGTGGGTCAAGGTCGCCAGGGAAAGCTCCTACGCCGAATTCGCCAAGGAAGTGCCGGACGGCAAGCAACTGATCGACGATGCGCTGAGCGTCAAGTAAGCCTATATCCCGGTGGCGGGCGGCAAGCGCCGCCCGCCGGTTCGTTTCCTCCCCCGTAACCGGCCCGCGGGCCACAAGCGATGGACCGTTCATGGATCTATTTGTCCGCAGCGTCAGATTCATCTCCCGGCTGTTCGGCTACCTCGCCGCCGGTCTGATCGCGCTCAGCGTCGTCGTCGTCTGCCACATGGTGTTCGTGCGCTACGCGCTCAACCAGAACACGATCTGGCAGACCGATTTCGTCACCTACTGCCTGGTTGCGGCGACCTTCGTCGGCAGCCCCTTCGTGCTCACGATGCGGGGCCACGTCGCCGTCGACGTCCTGCCGCTGTATTCGGCCCCGCGCCCGCGCTGGTGGCTGGCGCTGTTCGCTGCCGCGGTGACGCTATTTTTCTGCGTGGCGATGACCGTACTCACGTTCCAGTTCTGGCGCGAGGCCTGGGACAACAAATGGGTGTCCGACACCATATGGCGGGCGCGCCTGTGGATCCCCTATTCGGCCCTGCCCATCGGCCTCGGTCTGTTGACTCTGCAGTGCCTCGCCGACCTGATGGGCCTGGTCAGCGGCCGCGAACCGCCGTTCGGCATAACCAAGGCGCATCGGTGATGGGCCCGGGAATGCAGGGGACCTTGGTCCTGATTCTCACGCTGATGATGTTGCTCTCGGGCGCGCCCGTCGCGTTCGGCCTCGGCACGATAGCGATCATATTCATCGTGATCTTCCAGGGTTTCGACGCGCTGCACGTGGTGGCCGAGACCTTCTATGCGGGACTGAACGACTTCACCCTGGTGTCGATTCCGATGTTCGTGATGATGGGGGCCGCGATCGGCTCCTCCCCCGCGGGCAAGGATCTGTACGAAGCGCTGGACCGCTGGCTCTACCGCGTGCCCGGCGGTCTGGCGATTTCCAACCTCGGCGCCTGCGCCATTTTCGCCGCGCTAACCGGCTCCTCGCCCGCATGCTGTGCCGCCATTGGCAAAATGGGCATCCCCGAGATGCGCCGGCGCGGCTACCCGGACGACGTCGCGACGGGCTCGATCTGCGCCGGCGGCACGCTCGGCATCCTGATCCCGCCCTCGATCACCTTCATTCTCTACGGCATCGCCACCGAGACCTCGATCGGGCGCCTGTTCCTCGCCGGCGTGCTGCCGGGCCTCATGCTCACCGGGTTGTTCATGGCGTGGACCCTGTTCATCATCTGGAAGAGAGGCTTCCGGTCGCACGCGGTGGACTTCCGCTACAGCTGGAAAGAGAAATTCCAGTCGATCCCGAAGATCGCGCCGTTCCTGGCCATTATCGGCGGGGTGATGTACGTGCTCTACGGCGGCGTGGCGACACCCTCGGAGGCGGCCGGCGTGGGAGCGGCGCTGTGCGTGGTGATGGCGGTTGTGATCTACCGCATGTGGCGGCCGGAGGCGTGGTGGGCGATCCTGCGCGACACCACCAAGGAATCGGTGATGATCCTGATGATCATCGCCGCCGCCGTGCTGTTCGGCTACATGCTCACTTCCCTTTATCTGACGCAGACGCTGGCGCAGGCGATCGCCGACATGCACGTCAACCGCTGGGTGCTGATGGCGATGATCAACGTGTTCCTGCTGGTGTGCGGATTCTTCAT
>DAIRFM010000257.1:0-3489 GCA_036795025.1 Burkholderiales bacterium
TACGGCAAGCCGGGCTATAGCTGGAGCCGGGCGACGGCGCCCTGACGGCGCCCGGTTCGGCCGTCAGTGCTAATTGAAATTAATAACCACGCCGTTTGTTAAGCATTTGCATCGCTTGCGCTTGAATTTGGGCGCCGGAGTGCCACTCTTTACCCTATGCGCAAGACGATTCTGTCCGCCATGCTGATCAGTGCGCTCGCCGCGCCGGCGCTGGCCGACAGCTATCCGGTTACCGGGGCGTGGGGCCCGAGCACGAGTTCGGATAAGGGCGCGATCGATTGCGCCGGCAAGCGCGTCATCACCTTCAACGGCAACCAGCGGCAGGACAGCAACGGCGGCGTGCCGGCCTACCGCAACAAATCGGTGACCCCGGCCGGACCATCGAACTATCGCATTGTCGATCAGTTCAGCACCGGCCAGATCAACAACGCCAGTGTCAACTACACGCTGCGCCAGGTCGATGCCGATCACATCGAGATGAACATGCAGTCCGGCGGTTCGCTGAAGCTGCAGCGGTGTGAATAAATCCGGCAATAACCGCTAAGGCTAATTCTGCGCGACGATCGCGCGCTCACCGTGCCGGCTTCGCACGAACGCCTTGCGCAGCTCCTCCAAAGCGAAAATGCCGAGCGCAAAAGGAATCAGCAGCAGCCACACTTCGATCGGCACCGGCCGCGTGCCGAACAGGGCATTGGCCCAAGGCAGATAGTTCGCAGCCAGCAGCAGCGCGATTTCGAGCGCGATGCCCCACACGATCAACGGATTTCCGAACAGCGGCAGGGCGAAGGCGGACCGCATGGCGCTTCGGCACAAGAACACGTTCACGATCTGCATGACGATGACGCCGGACAGGCACGCGGTCGTCGCGCGCAGATAGAGCGGATCAGTCCAGGCGAGTTCATGGCCATAAGACCAGCCGCCAGCGAGCAACACGAGGAAAAACGCAGCCATACCGGCGGCGGCCTCGATGGGACCGAGAAACAGATAAGCGCGCAGTCCGACCGGCAGCGTCAACAGCGGCTCGCTCTGCGGGCGCGGCGGTCGACGCATGCCCTGCGGGTCAGGCTTCTCGACACCAAGGCCAAGTCCGGTGAGCGAATCCGATCCCATGTCAACCAGCAGGATCTGGATCGGCGTTAGCGCCAGCGGAATCGTAAACAGCACGAAGGCGAGATAGGGCACGAGTTCCGCGACATTGTGCACGAGCACATAAGTGAGAAACTTGCGGATATTCTGGAATACCGCGCGGCCTTCTTCGACGGCATTCACGATGCTCGCAAAATTGTCGTCGAGCAGGATCATGTCGGCCGCCTCCTTGGCGACATCGGTGCCGGCAATCCCCATGGCGACGCCGATATGCGCGGCCTTCAGCGCCGGCGCGTCGTTGGCGCCGTCGCCGGTGACCGCCACGATGTGACCTTTGCTTTTCAGCGCCTCGACGATGCGCATTTTGTCGGCGGCGCTCACGCGCGCGAAGATGACGTCGCGCGCGTCAAGCACCAGTCCGAGCGCCACCGGCGAGAGCGTGCGCAACCGCTCGCCGGTAATGACCGTCGGCTCGCCGTCGCGCAGGAGGCCGACCTCGGCAGCGATGGCCTTGGCGGTGTTCGGATGGTCGCCGGTGACCATGATCACCTTCACGCCGGCCTCATGGCAGGTGGCCATGGCGCGCGACACCTCCGGCCGCGGCGGATCGCGCAGGCCGACCAGCCCTTGAAAGACCAGATTGTTCTCCAGCCCCTCGTGCGACCAGTTGGCCGGCAGATCGCGTGACGCGAAGGCAATCACGCGCAGGCCCTGCGCGGCCATTGCGTTCTGCGCCTGGACGATGTCCGCCTGCGTCGGCTGGTCGAGCGGACGCGCTTCCCCCTCCCTGAAGACGATGCGGCAGAGGGCAAGCACCGCCTCGGGCGCGCCTTTGCAAAAGAGTTTCGCGCCGTCCGGCGTTTCCTGCACAACGGTTTGCCGTAGGACGGCGCTATCGAAAGGGATTTCGTCAAGGCGGCGCGAGGCCGGCGACGGGCCGGCAATCTCGCGATGCATCTTGAGCAAGGCAATTTCCATCGGATCGCCGAGCCGCACAACGCCTGCATCCGTCGTCGATTCCCGCACGTCGTGACAAAAATTCGCGCAGGCGAAGAAGTCGGCATGACGCGCGGCAATGCCGCGGTCGACCTCGCGCAGTAAATGGCGACGGCCGTCAAAAAAGACCTCGCGCGCCTCCATGCGATTCTCGGTCAGCGTGCCGGTCTTGTCGGTGCAGATCACGGTCGCCGAGCCGAGCGTTTCGACCGACGTCAGGTTGCGGATGAGGACCTTGCGCTTGGCCAACCGCTGCGCGGCGAGCACGAGCGACAGTGTGAGCGTCGGCAGCAGGCCTTCCGGCACCATCGCAACGATGATGCCGATCGAAAAGATCAGGTCTTTCCAGAACGGCACGCCGATGGCAGCGCCGGCGGCGAAGAAGACCGCGCCGATCGCAACAGCCAATATGGCGATCAGGCGGCTCAGCCGGGCAAGTTCCCGGCGCAGCGGCGACACGGTTGTGCGCTTGGTCTGCGCGAGATGCGCGATCTGACCGAACTCGGTGTGCGGACCGGTCGCATAGACGAGCGCCTTGCCTTTGCCTGCAACGACGTTCGTTCCGGCCAGCAGGATATTGCGGCTTCGTAGCGGATCGTCCACCAGCGACAGCGCGGCATCGCGGACCTGGCCAAGCGACTCGCCCGTTACGGTCGCGGTATTGACCTTGACGCCGAAGGCTTCGAGCAGCCGGCAATCGGCCGGAATCTTGTCGCCCTGTTCAAGGACCACGACGTCGCCGACGACGAGCTGTTCGATCGGCACCATGCACCCCGTACCGTCGCGGATGACCTCGGCTTGCTCCGGCAGAAGCTGCTGCAAGGCGGCGAGCGTGCGCTCGATACGGTACTCCTGCCAGAACGAGAACACGCCGCTGATCAGGATCACCGCGACGAGCGTATAGCCGATCTGCGCCATGCCCTCGCCCGGCTCGGCCCATTGCGCAACGAAAGCGAGCGCGGCGGCGATCCACAGGACGACGGAAAAGAACCGGAAAAACTCGCGAACGAGGCGAATGATCGGCGCCTCGCGCTCACCTTTATGGATGCGGTTCGGTCCGTATTCGGCGAGGCGCCGCGCGGCCTCGATCGAAGACAGGCCGGCTGGGCCGCTGCGCACACTTGAGAAGGCCTCGTCGATTGAGGCCCGATGAATGGCGGTGAAAACTGGTACCATAGCGATCGACAACACAGCTCGGCGTGCGCCGCGTAAAATCCGCTAGCTGTTTGTAGCCTACAAGAAACCAGCAGAACTTATCATCGGATAAGTTCTCGCATCGCTGCGGTATGGTGGTAGAGCCTTGCGGGAGCGGGAAAGCGAACGCGCCGCTGCACCGCTTCGATTAATTTCGCGCGATGATCTCGCGCTCGCCGCGATGCACCGGCGTCGCGTCGGTGAGCTTGCCCG
>DAIRFM010000258.1:0-3474 GCA_036795025.1 Burkholderiales bacterium
GCGCGATCGCGCCACCGGTCGCATCGCCCGCGCCTACCACCAGGATCGCTTTTTTTCCGCTCATGCGTTCGCCCCCCGTCAAAATTGTTCTGCCCGCATGCTGTAAACCGCGATGGGCCCCGCGCTCACGCCGCCGCGGCAGCGAGTTTCGGCTGCGCTTCGCGTATCGGCAGGTTGACCAGTGCGGCAGCGGTCGCGAGCGCGATGTCCGCATACCACATCCAGTCGTAGTTGCCGCTCCACGCGACGGCCAGTCCTCCCAGCCAGGCGCCGAAGAAGCCGCCGATCTGATGCGACAGCAGCGTCAGCCCGAACAGGGTGGCGAGATAGCGCGTGCCGAACAGCTTGCCCACCAGGCCCGCGGTCGGAGGCACCGTGGCGAGCCAGCTGAGCCCGAGCACGACCGCAAAAACATAGAACGTGAGCGAGGTGCGCGGCGCCATCAGGTAGAACGCGATCGCGACGGCGCGCGTGCCGTAGACCCACACCAACAGCATTTTCATGCGATGCGTCTGTGCCAGCCAGCCTACGCCGAGGCTGCCGGCAATGTTGGCCAGGCCGATGAGCGCAAGCGACGCCGCCGATACCGAGGCGGGGAGCCCGCACAGCGCGACCTCGCCCGGCAGGTGGGTCACGAGGAATGCGATGTGGAAACCGCAGGTGAAAAACCCGGCGTGCAGGCACCAGTAGCTTCTGTCCTTGAACGCAAGCAGCGTCTGTTCGGACAGGCTGATGCCGCCGATATGCACCGTTGGGCCTCCGCTGTGTTTGTCGCGCAGCGGCAGCGCCAGCGGAATGGTGAGTAGCGCGGAGGCGGCCAGGGTCAGCAGCGCCGTGACCCAGCCGAAGGCGGTGATCAGCGCCTGCGCCAGCGGGGCGAACACGAACTGGCCGAAGGACCCGCCGGCGTTGATGAAGCCGGAGGCAAAGGCGCGGCGTTCCGCCGGCAGGCGTTGTGCCGCGGCGCCCATGAGTATCGAAAAACTGCCGCCGCCCGCTCCCGCCGCGGTGACCACCCCGAGAAACAGAATCAGGCCGAGGCTCGAATGCATGAACGGCGTGACCGCCAGCCCCAGCGCGAGCAGCACCGCACCGAGGACGATGATCCTGACCGGGCCGGCGCGATCGGCCAGCGCGCCAAAGATGGGCTGGGCCGCGCCCCATACGAACTGACCCACGGCGAGCGCGAAGCTTATGGTGACGATGCCGAGCCCGGTGGAGGTATTGAGCGGGGACACGAACAGGCCAAGCGCGTTGCGCAGCCCCATGGTTACGGCGAGTATCAGGGCCGCGGAAATGACCAGGGTCCAGTAATGGTGTCTGGCGCTCATGCGCGTTTTCCTGAGGGTGCGGGCAGCGCGGCGCGCGCCCACCCTCCGCTATCTATACCGGACCGCGCCAGCGCTCAGTCGACCTTGGCGCCGGAGGCCTTCACGATCTTGCCCCACTTGGCGATTTCGCCGCGGATGCTGTTGGCCATCTGCTCGGGCGTGGAACTCAGCACGTCGTAGCCCTGCTCGGTCAGGCGGTCGCGGAATGACGGTGTTGCCGCAGTTTTCACCAGCGCCGCGTTCAGCCGGCCGATGATCTCGGGCGGCGTGCCGGCGGGAGCGACCACGCCGAACCAGACGTAGGAGTCGTAGCCGGGGATGCCGGCTTCGGCGATGGTCGGCAGATCGGGCAGCAACTGCGAGCGCTTCGCGCCCGTGACCGCGAGTGCGCGCAGCTTGCCGGCTCGGATGTGGGGCAGCGACGAAGGGATGTTGTCGAACATCATGTTCACCTGCCCGCCGAGCAGGTCCGTGACCGCCGGCGCGCTGCCTTTGTAAGGGATGTGCAGCATGTCCACGCCCGCCATCGACTTGAACAGCTCGCCCGAGAGGTGGATGCTGGTGCCGTTGCCGCTCGATGCGTAGGTGAGCTTGCCCGGCTGCGCCTTGGCCAGCGCAATTACGTCCTTCACCGATTTGGCCGGAACAGAAGGATTCACCACCAGCACGTTGTTGAGCGACACGATCATCGACACCGGCGCGAAATCCTTGATCGAATCGAACGGAATCTTGGAGTACAGCGCCGGGTTGATCGCCATGATGCCGGACGTGGTCATCAGCAGGGTGTAGCCGTCGGGCGCCGATTTGGCCACGATCTCGGCGCCGATGTTGCCGCCCGCGCCCGGGCGGTTGTCGACGGTGACCGGTTGCCCGAGGATCTGGGTGAGTTCATGCGCCACCGCGCGCGAGGCGATGTCCACCGCTCCGCCCGGCGGGAAGGGGCAGACGAGGCGGATCGGCTTGTTCGGATAAGACTGCGCCTGCGCGCCCAGAGCCGGGACGGCGAGCGCGACTACGACCATCAGTTGGTGCAACAGCTTCATGTTTTCTCCGGTTATCACAATACAGTTGTAAAACAGTTCCAGTCGTCGGGCGGGAATCCCTTCCCGCCACCTCCTGATATCTACGTCACCAGTATTTCATCGCGCCGCGGAACAGGTCCGCGAGATCGTCCTTGCTCGCTTCGCGCGGCGCATTGGCCATCACGCGGCGCTGCGGGTACGCGCCTTCTACCAGCGCGAGCACATCCTTGTCCGCGTAACCGACTGCATTCAGGCCGTTGGGAAACAGCGTCGCCTGCATCATTTCGATGATGCGCTTGGCCACGATCTCGCCCGCGTCCTCCGGCGCCGCGCCGCGTGTCAGCGCGCCCAGGCACTCGGCGCCGTGCAGATGCCGCTCGG
Source organism: Burkholderiales bacterium (assembly GCA_036795025.1). Classification (GTDB taxonomy): domain Bacteria; phylum Pseudomonadota; class Gammaproteobacteria; order Burkholderiales; family SG8-39; genus 2-12-FULL-64-23. The sequence goes on from DAIRFM010000258.1 coordinate 2,735, forward strand.
GGCAGGCGCAGGCGGTGAAGCGGTACACCGACGGCGCATTCAGCACCACCGACATCCCGTGAGGAACCATGGCCTGGTCTTCGGGGTAGCCGGGGGCACGGTAGTCCTTCACCAGGCCCGACACCGCGTAGGACATGCCGTGCGGAAGGTGGCAGCCGGCGTTGCCGAAGGCGATGCCGGCGAGGGTGGCGGCGTACATCATCTCGGTTCGAGCCTCGGTGTCGGCGGCGTCGCGCACCGCGCGCACCAGAAACTTGCCCACCGATTTCAGCGCCTCGGTGGCGATCGCGTCGCTCCAGGGATTGGCGCCCTGCGAGGGCGGGCGCAATGCCGGGCCGGCGGGCCGGGCACGGCGCGCATAGGAGATGGCGGTGAGCGACTCCAGCGCATGCGACATGGCATCGAAGCCGCTCGCGGCGACCACGGTCGCGGGCAGGCTCCTGGTCACGTCCGGATCGACCAGCCCCAGCGTGGGCTTGAGCATGCGCGACTGGATGCCGGTCTTGGCCTTCATCGCCAGCAGATCGAAAATCGCAATGCCGGTCGCTTCCGAGCCCGTGCCCGAGGTGGTGGGACAGGCGATGTGCGGCTTCACCGGTCCGGGCACGGGCCGGGCCGCGCCCACCGGTGCGTTGACGTAGGTGAGGAAATCGGCCGGCCAGGTGGAATACAGGTTGGCCGCCTTGCAGGTGTCCATGACGGAGCCGCCGCCGACGGAGACGAAGCCGTCGAATTTGCCC
>DAIRFM010000259.1:0-3468 GCA_036795025.1 Burkholderiales bacterium
CGGTATGCATCGGCCCGGCGCAATCCTCGGCCAGTTACCTCAACATTCCGGCCATCATCAGCGCGGCGGAGGTGACCGATTCCGAGGCCATCCATCCCGGGTACGGTTTTCTTTCCGAAAACGCCGACTTCGCCGAGCGCGTCGAGAAAAGCGGCTTCGTTTTCATCGGTCCGCGCCCTGAAACCATACGCCTGATGGGTGACAAGATCAGCGCCAAGGCGGCGATGACCAAGGCGGGCGTCCCCTGTGTGCCCGGCGCCGAAGGGGCGTTGCCCGAGCAGAACGACGAAATCCTCAAGATAGCGCGCACGGTCGGCTATCCGGTGATCATCAAGGCCTCGGGCGGCGGCGGCGGGCGCGGGATGCGCGTAGTGCACACCGAGGCGGCGCTGCTCGCGGCGGTGAACCTGACGCATCAGGAGGCGCAGGCCGCATTCGGCAACCCCGCGCTGTACCTGGAAAAATTCCTTGAAAACCCGCGCCACATCGAGATTCAGGTGCTCGCCGACGAATACAAGAACGCCGTCTACCTGGGCGAGCGCGACTGCTCCATGCAGCGGCGGCACCAGAAAATCATCGAAGAAGCGCCGGCGCCGGGTGTGACCGAGCGTCAGCGCATACGCATCGGCGAACGCTGCGCCGAAGCCTGCCGCAAGATCGGCTATCGCGGCGTAGGCACGTTCGAGTTCCTGTACGAGGGCGGAGAGTTCTATTTCATCGAGATGAACACGCGCATTCAGGTCGAGCATCCGGTCACCGAAATGATCACCGGTGTGGACCTGGTGCAGGAGCAGATCCGCGTCGCCGCGGGCGAAAAGCTGCGCATTCGCCAGCGCGACGTGGTGCTGCGCGGGCATGCCATCGAATGCCGCATCAACGCCGAGGACGCGTTCAAGTTCACGCCTTCGCCCGGCCGCATCGTGTCATATCATCCGCCCGGCGGGCCCGGCATCCGCGTCGATTCGCACATCTACCAGGGCTACTTCGTGCCGCCCAACTACGATTCCCTGATCGGCAAGGTTATTGCCTACGGGGCAACACGCGAGCAGGCATTGCGCCGCATGCGCATTGCGCTGTCCGAGATGGTGGTACAAGGGATCCAGACCAACATCCCGCTGCACCAGGAGCTGTTGCTCGACGAGCGTTTCGTCAAGGGCGGCACGAGCATCCATTATCTCGAGCAGAAGCTCGCGCAGCAAAAGCTCGAAAAAGGGTGATCCCCTGACTTGGGTGTCGCTCATACTGCGTACCGACGCGCGCGTTGCCGATGAGTTGAGCGACGCGTTGCTGGACCAGGGCGCACAGTCGGTCAGTGTGGAGGACGCCAGTGCCGGCACCGCCGACGAGGCGCCGCTCTACGGCGAGCCTGGCGTGCCGATGGCGGGCGCCTGGCCGCAAAGCTTGATCAAAGCGCTGTGCGCGCACGACGCGGATCCCACGCATATCCTTGCTGCGGCCTGCGCGCAGGTCGGGCTGGCGCCGCTGCCGGACTACCGCGCCGAGCCGGTCGGGGACGAGGATTGGGTGCGGCTCAGCCAGTCGCAGTTCGAGCCGATCCGCATTTCCGAAAAACTGTGGATCGTGCCCTCCTGGGCGAAGGCGCCCGACGCTCAAGCGGTCAATCTGGTGCTCGACCCTGGTCTCGCCTTCGGCACCGGCAGTCATCCCACGACCCGGCTGTGCCTGCAGTGGCTGGAGCGGACAATCCGCGGCGGCGAGCGCGTTCTGGACTACGGCTGCGGTTCGGGTATATTAGCCATTGCCGCGCTGCGCCTGGGTGCGCGGGAAGCGCTGGGCGTGGACGTCGACCCGCTGGCGCTCGTCGCGGCGCGCGCGAACGCCGTGCGCAACCGGGTCGACGCCCGTTTTGTCAACACGGAGACGGCTCCTGATTTCCAGGCACACCTCGTGGCCGCGAATATTCTTGCCAATCCGCTGATACTGCTTGCGCCGCTGCTCGCGGGGTACCTGAGCAAGGGAGGGCGGATCGCGCTGTCGGGCATACTCGGGGCGCAGGCGGAGGAGGTGATGGCGGCCTACGCGCCCTGGTTCGCGATGCGCGTCGGTGCCAAGGACCAGGGCTGGGCGCTGTTAGAGGGCCTGCGGTCATGATCACCTACTGCCCCTCCTGCCATACCCATTTCCGCGTGCACGCCGAGCAACTCGCCGCGCGGGCCGGGCAGGTGCGCTGCGGCAAATGCAGCCGGGTATTCGACGCGCTCGAGCATTTGATCGAAGAGACCGCTCCGGCGCGCGCGCCCCGGCCGAAACCCGAATTCGAGGCCATGCGCGCCGATGCTGCGGATGCAGAACCTGCGCCGGAGTCGGCTACCGGCGAAGCGCCGGACATCGGTGCGACAGCGCAGGAGTCCGTAATCGCGCAAGCCGCAGACGTCGTGGCGGAGGCGCCGCAACCCGGAGCCGAAACGCCGGAAGCGGCAATATTGGAGCCGGCAATTGCGGAGCCGGCGAATGCCGAACCGGTGGCTGCCTCCGGCGCAAGCGCATTCGGTTTCGGGCCGGTCGCGGCTGCGGAGCCTGCCACGCCTGCGCGCCGCTGGCCCTGGTTACTGGGCGCGCTTCTGCTGCTGCTGATATTGCTCGCGCAGGCGGCGTATCACTACCGCAGCGCCGTCACCCTGCTCTTCCCCAAGACCAAGCCTTATGCCGTCGCGCTGTGCGCCACCCTGGGCTGCGAACTGTCGCTGCCGCGGCGCATCGCTCAGATGAGCATAGAAGCCTCCGAAGTGCAGGCTTACCCGATCAACCCCAGCGTCATGGTGCTGTCGGCGACGCTCAGGAACCGCGCCATATTCAATCAGCAGTATCCCTCGCTCGAGCTGACGCTCACCGATGCCCAGGACCAGCCGGTAGCGCGACGGGTACTCGCGCCGCAGGATTACCTGGGCAAAGCCGTCAACGCCCAGGCCGGGTTCGCCGCCGACAGCGAGATCGAGATCAAGGTGTACATCGAGGGCTCGCAGGTCAAGGCCACCGGCTACCGGCTGGATCGGTTTTATCCCTAAGCCGACTTCGGGTATCCTTGGAGGCTGTTTCAGCATGACTGAAACAGCCTCCAAATTAGGGCAGTATGAGGGGACGGATCCCCTCAATTTGTAACAGGTTCTTAGCCGCTTTCGAATTCACACCCCGAGCCCGTCACGCGGCTCACGACGACGGAATCCAAAACTATGCGCATCCTGCTACTGGGCTCGATCGCCTACGACAACATTATGGTGTTCGAGGGTCGTTTCCGCGAGCACATCCTGCCCGACCAGATCCACATGCTCAACGTAGCCTTCCTGGTGCCGGCTTTGCGGCGCGAATTCGGCGGCTGTGCTGCCAATATCGCCTACAATCTGCGCATGCTCGGCGGCGAGCCGCTGATCATGGCCACCGTGGGCGAGGACGCTGAACCCTATTACAGACGGCTGGACGCGCTCGGTATCGCGCGTACGCACGTGCGCG
>DAIRFM010000260.1:0-3465 GCA_036795025.1 Burkholderiales bacterium
TCGCGCTGGCCGCGGCCGATCGGCACCATGGAGTCGATCGACTTCAGGCCGGTCTGCACCGGCTGCGATACCGATTTGCGCTCGATCACGCCCGGCGCCACTTTTTCGATCACGTCCGTCATCTTGGCGTTGACCGGGCCCTTGCCGTCGATCGGCTGGCCGAGCGAATTGACCACGCGGCCGATGAGTTCCGGGCCGACCGGCACGTCCAGAATGCGGCCGGTGCACTTGACCGTGTCGCCCTCGGAGATGTGCTCGTAGGGCCCCAGCACCACCGCGCCGACCGAGTCGCGCTCGAGGTTGAGCGCGAGGCCGAAGGTGTTCTTGGGGAATTCCAGCATCTCGCCCGCCATCACGTCGGAGAGGCCGTGGATGCGGCAAATGCCGTCGGTCACCGACACCACCGTGCCCTGGGTGCGGACGTCGACGGACAGCGCAAGATTCTGGATCTTGCTCTTGATCAGCTCGCTGATCTCGGACGGATTCAACTGTTGCATGCTATCTCCTGAACCTTAAGTATTTTTCGCGCTGCGGTCAGCTCGCGAGCAGTCCCGCCGCCATTGCGTCGAGCTTGCCGCGCACCGAGCCGTCGATGACTTCGTCGCCGACCACCACGCGCACGCCGCCGATGAGATCGCGGTCGATGCTCACCTGGGGATTGATTTTGCGTTTGAAGCGTTTTTCCAGATCGGCCACCAGGCTCGCGAGCTGCGCGCCCTCCAGCTCAAAGGCGGTGGTGATCTGGGCGTCGACCACGCCTTCGCGCTCGTTCTTGAGCGTCTCGAACTGCGCGAAGATTTCGGGCAGCAGCGTCAGGCGGTCGTATTCGATCAGCAGCTGGATGAAGTTTTTCGCTTCGGCCGAGAGGTCGCCGGGGCACAGCGACAGGAACAGATCCTGCAGCTGGGGCGCGGTCAGGTCGTACTTGGCCAGGCATTCCTGCATGTCCGGATGCGCGGCCACCTGCGCCAGGGTGCGCAGCGTGCCCGACCACGCGGCGAGCGTGCCGCCCGCGTCGGCGAGGCGGAACACCGCCTCGGCGTAGGGCCGCGCGAGAGTAGCGGTCTCGGCCATAAGAGTTTACAACTCTCGCTTGAGCTGGTTAAGCAGCTCGGCGTGGGCCTGGGCGTTGACTTCGCGCTGCAGGATTTTTTCGGCGCCGCTGACCACCAGGGTCGCCACCTGTTCGCGCAGCGCTTCCTTGGCGCTCGAAACTTCCTGCTGGATCTCGGACTTCGCGCCGGCGATCAGGCGATCGCCCTCGGCCTTGGCCGAGTTCTTGGCTTCCTCGATCATCTGCAGCCCGCGCTTTTCGGCGTGGGCGATGATCTCGGCGGCGCGCGCGCGCGCCTTGACCAGTTCCTCGCTCGCGAGCTTGCCGGAGGCCTCGAGCTGCTGCTTGCCCTGCTCGCCGGCAGCCAGGCCGTCAGCGATCTGCTTCTGGCGCTCTTCGATCGCTTTCATCAGCGGCGGCCAGACGAACTTGACCGTAAACAGAATGAAAAGCGCGAACGAAATCGCCTGTGCGATCAATGTCAAGTTGATGTTCATGTTCGAATTCCCTGGCGGGTCTGGTCCAGTGCGACAGGACCAGCGGTGCGGTCAAGTTACTTAGGGATGACGGCGAGCAGCGGATTACCGAACGCGAACAGCATCGCAATGCCGACGCCGATAATGAACGAGGCGTCGATCAGGCCGAGCAGCAGGAACACTTTGGCCTGCAGTTGCGGGATCAACTCGGGCTGGCGCGCCGCGCCCTCGAGGAAGCGGCTGCACATCAGGGCCACGCCGATGCAGGCGCCCATGGCGCCCAGTCCGATCATCAGGCCGATGCCGATGCCGGTGTAGGCCTGAATCATGGCCAAGGCTTGAAGTTTGTCCATCGTAGTGTCCTTTCTTGAACGAAGTGAAGTGTTATCGGGGTTAATGGGAAATTAATGGGTTTCATGCGCCATCGAGATGTAGACAATGGTGAGCATCATGAATATGTACGCCTGCAGCACTACGATCAGGATGTGGAATATCGACCAGCCGACGCCGAGTACGGCGCCGAAGAACGCGCCGCTCAAGCTGGTCGCGGCCCACAGCCACAGCAGCAGGAAAATGATCTCGCCGGCATACATGTTGCCGTACAGCCGCAGCGAGTGCGACAGCGGTTTGGACACGTACTCGACCAGGTTGAACAGGAAATTGAACGGCCACAGGATGGGATGCGCGCCGAAGGGCGCGCAGAACAGCTCGTGGATCCAGCCGCGCAGGCCTTTGACCGCGATGGAAAAATAAATCATCAGCAGCAACACCGACAGCGACAGGGCGAAGGTGGTGTTGACGTCGGCGGTAGGGACAATGCGGAATTCGTGCTGGTGGAACACGTGCGTCAGAATCCAGGCCATGATGTCGGCCGGCAGGAAGTCCATCGCGTTCATCAGCAGCACCCAGACGAAGACGGTGAGTGCGGTTGGCGCGATGAAGTCGCGCTTGCCGTAGAATATGCCCTTTACCTGGTCGTCGACGAAACCGAACAGGAGTTCGACGAAGGCTTGGCGTTTGTTGGGCACGCCCGAGGTCGCGCCGCGCACCACCCACCACATCAAGGCGGTGGCAACGATGCCGAGGACTGCGCCGATTACCAGCGAATCGACATTCAGCGTCCAGAACGGATGGTCCCCGACCGACTGGGCGTTGAAGCTCAGGTGGTGCTGAATGTAGCTTGTTGCGGTGAGTTCTTGCTCGGCAGCCATTCTGTCTAGTCTGATTTATTCATGTCCAAGGGCGCGCTACGTCTTGTCGCCGGCAAATAGCGCCATACTGAAAATCAAGATCGAAACGACAAACGATGCTATCAGCCCGACCACGACGACTTCTTGATAGAGCGCCAGCACGAGCAAAAGCAGCGAAATTGCCAGGAAAAGCTTCGCCGCTTCAGCCTTGAAGGCGACGAGCAGGACCTCCCCCGCGGATCTTACTTTGTTTGTTGCAATCAGCAGCACAAACACCAGCCCGGCGATGATGCTGATCAGGCCGCCCAGGACCGCCGAAATCGCGCCGTGTAAGCCCGCAATCCAGGCGGCGATCGACGCGATGATTATCGTGGCCAGTATTTGCGACCCGATTACCGGGCGGAACTTTCGCCACACTCGCCGCTATCCTCGCTGCAAAACAGGAAAATTATAACGGCTTTGACCAAGCACGGTCAATTCAGAATTCCGCAATTATGGGTGCAATGCCTTGATCCACATCAATATGAACAGCCCGAGTTGAAGGTATTCGGGCATGGTCTGAACAAGGGGCGGGGTCCCTTGTAAATCCCCAAGGCGGGGGCGGCTCCCGCATCCGGCCGCGCTCTATTCGAGCTGCTTCGCCGGCGGAACGGAGGACGCCGCCTGCATACAAGATGACAAAGGCTGGTTGGCGAACTAGACTGAAAATCATGGCTTTCAAAATGAAGCGGCGTCCGATCCTGCG
>DAIRFM010000261.1:0-3465 GCA_036795025.1 Burkholderiales bacterium
GGCTCCGGCGGCAATGTCGCGGGCTTGAGCGCCTATGCCTACTTGAACAAGATGCTCTATGCAGAATTGGGCGGATACAAGACTGCCAACCGCGGCCTCTCCATCATGAGTGCGGGCATCAACAACGCCGGCACGACGAAACTGAAGGGCACGAATCCCTACTGGCGGCTTGCGCTCACGCGCGAGTGGGGCCCGCATAACATCATGCTCGGCACCTCCGGCATGATTGCCGACGTTTATGACAATCCCGAGGACACGTCCGATCCGACCAGCATCCATCGCTTCAATGACCAAGGCCTCGACGCCCAATATCAGTATCTGCTCGACCCGCACACGATCACGGCGCAGGTCGCCTACATGACGAGCAAACACCGGTACCCCGATTCCGTGGCCAATCAGCCCGTGAATTTTGTCGATGCACTCGGCAATCCGCTGGCCAATACCAATGCCTCTGATACGACCAATATCCTCCGCGCCAAGTTGACGTATATCTATCAGGCGAAGTACGGCGGCAGCCTGGGGTATTTCAACCGCACCGGCAGCACCAATACCCTGAACCAGACCTCCGGCTACGATCCGACCACGGGATTGATTACCAGCGACCCCACCGGAGCGCTTGGTGCCACAGCCCTGTCGACCCGCGTCGGCGGCAACCTGTCGGGCAACCCGGCGACGCGCGGTTTCACCTACGAAGCGTTCTGGATGCCGGTGGAGCTTTCGAATTACCGGTATGTCCGTCTCGGGGTGCAATACACCAATTATTCCAAGTTCAACGGCGCATCCAGCAATTACGACGGCCTGGGGCGCGATGCCAAGGACAACAACACGCTGTTCTTTTATGTCTGGGGCGCGTACTAAAGCTCAGCTTCGCATTCGAGGCCTCGCCCGGCGCGGGCGAAGAGCCGATCCCGATTTGATGGTCAGATTTTTTGGAGAATCAACATGAAGCGAACTTCCTTAACCCTGGCGCTGGCGCTGGCCGTGATCGGCGCGGGCTGTACTTCCATAGAGCGTTCGCGTTCCCTGGCGAATCCAGGCACCCCGGCCAAAACCCTCGCCGCGCAGGTATGCTCGAATTGCCACGGGATCGACGGCAATTCGACCTCGCCGAATTTCCCGAAGCTCGCCGGGCAGCAGGAGGAGTACTTGGTCGCGGAATTGCGGGAATTCAGGAGCCATCAGGAGCGCGTCGACCCCCCGGGATTCGAATACATGTGGGGCATCAGCCGCAGCCTGACCGACGATCAGATCAAGGGCCTCGCCTCGTATTTTGCCGCGCAACAATCGGTATCGCCCGGACCGGGAAACCCGAAGTTGCTGGAGAAAGGAAAGCAGATCTTCGACAGCGGGCTGCCTGAACAGAATGTTCCGCCTTGCGGTGCTTGCCACGGGGACCACGGCCAGGGCAACGGCCAATTTCCGCGTGTGGCGAATCAACATGCCGACTACGTGATCAAGCAACTCGCGGTCTACCAGCGGACCAACGAAAGACCGGAAGGCGCCGCGATGAAAGTGGTCACGCATTCGCTCACCCGCGAGAACATGCAGGCGGTCGCCGCTTACCTGCAGGAGATCCCGCCGAAGTAACAGCGCTTCTGGACGGAATCCGGGCCTCCGACCGCGCGCAGCGGGGAGGCTCCTGCCTCACGCCCTAATCGAGAGGAATTTCGATTATCGTCTTCAGCGTCCAGCGGTCGGTCGCGTCGTTCAGTCCGCGCCCGATGCCGACGTTGAATACCCAGGGTTTGCGGTCGTAGTCGAGAGCAAAATACAGCGTGTGCGACTGCTCCAGGTGCGGCAGGATGTTGTTCACCTTGCCGAGCTCGGCGTAATACTCCACGCCCAGGGCGAGGCCCGAAGCGACGTTGCGCGCGACCTTGGCCGACGGACTGAAGTCCGGCTTGCCGTCGTGATCGGGCCCGGCCAGCGCCCAGCCGAGTATGGGGTTCGCGGCGAGCAGCCAATCCCTGCCGCGGTAGCCGACGATCGGCCGCAGCTCGATGGAACGGTTGGATTGCTCGAACTCCGGCGCGACCCATGCGTATTCGACGTTCGCACCCGCGAACCACCCGCGCCCGCCCTCTTCCGGCCGCAGCGGCAACCATTTCAGGCGCAGTTTTGGCCCGGCGAAATGCGTAGTGCCCTCAGCATCGCGCGCGTACGGCAGATACAGCCCGGCTTCCAGGTCCCTGGCGAGGCCGTAGGAAAACTCGGGCGTGAAGCGCAGGCCGTGCCAGGGCGTGATTTCGCGGGGAAAGTCCGGAGTGCTGCGGCCTTTGGGCGTGGTGTTGACGTGCAGCTCGAGCCCGAATTCACCGGGCTTGTTGATGTCGTCCGTATAGACCTGAATCTCGTCGATCATCGCAGCGCCGGCGGGCAACACCGCGCAAGCAAAGCCGGCCGTGGCCGCAGACACAATACGCGCCGTGCGCCGGGCGAGGTCCATCCAAATCTGTGACGCAATCAGAGCTTCCCTACCCCAACTTCAGCAGCCGGCGCGCGTTGCCTTCGTAGATCGCGTGGCGCTCGGCCGGCGACAACTCGAGGTGATCGATAATCTCGATGGTCCAGCGGGTATAGGCCGAGCCCTTCTCCGGATCGAACGGCGCATCCGAGGCGAACAGCACCTTGTCGGGGCCGAAGAATTTCAGCCCGCACTTGGTCGCCTCCAGCGACCCGAACACGGCCGTGTCGGCATAGAACATCTTGAAATAGTCCAGCGGCCGTTTCTTCAGCCTGGCGAGCAGGGCGTAATAGTTCTCGTCGGAGGTGCGGCTGCCGAGCTGGTCCCAGCCGGGTCCGACGCGGCCCTCGAAGTAGGGGACCATCGCGCCCAGATGATGGGTGATGATCTTCAGGTTCGGATGCTTGTCGAACAGGCCGGCGAACACGATGTGCGCCATGGCCACGCTGGTCTCGTAGGGCCAGCCGAAGGTCCACCAGATTTCGTAGTGGCTTTTCTTCTCGCCCTTGTAATCCGCAAAGTCGGCGCCGCGCGCCGGGTGCAGCCAGATGGGGCGGTCGAGTTTGGCCATCAGGTCGAATAGCGGCAGCGTCTCGGGCGCGGTGAGCGGCCGCCCGTTGACATTGCTGAACACCTGCACCCCGACCGCCCCGAGTTCCTTGATCGCGCGGCGCGCCTCGACCAGCAGGCCTTTCGGGTCGTTCATGGGCAAGGAGGCGACGAACGCGGGAAAGCGCTGGGGGTATTTGCGCACCAGCTTGGCGAAGCCGTCGTTGGCGAGCCGCGCCATTTCGGTCGACAGCGGCGGCGGGCCGAACACTTCGATCGGCGGCGAGGGCAGGCTGAGCACCTGCGCATAGTCGTCGAACATATCCATGATGCGGAAGCGCTCGTCCAGGTCGACGATGCACGGAATTTCGCGCACGCGCTTTTGCATGTCGCGCCCCTTGGGCGAGACTTCGAGCATGCGCTCGTAGAATTTTTTCGGGAACAGGTGATTG
>DAIRFM010000262.1:0-3460 GCA_036795025.1 Burkholderiales bacterium
AGTTCGCGCGGCAGGTTCTGCGCGCGCATGCAGGCTGCGGCTGCCTGCTGCACCTTGTCGTCATACAGCAGCCGGTCGATCAGCGCCTGGCGGCGCGTGTGCTGGAACGGACGTATTTCGATCCTGAGGCGCGAGCCGACTTCGTCCAGCACCTTGTTCGCGCGGCTGCGAATGAACCAGCGCACGCTAGGCACGAGCAACCGGTCGAGCAGACCGATCAGCGCGAGTACGCCCGCGAGGATGACCAGCCACAAGGGCAGGGTCACGCCAGCGGCCATCGAGACCCTGGTGAGAGTGTCATTCCGAGGCCCCAGGCCGAGGAATCTGCTGTTGTCTTGGAAGCAAGAAGCAGATCCTTCGCTGCGCTCAGGATGACATCATCAAATATCTACGCCTGCTGGCGCAGCATGCGCTTCAGGATCTTGCCTGTGGCGCTCTTCGGAAGTTCCTTGACGATGTCGACGCGCCCCGGCGTCTTGTAGGCGGCGAGCTTTTCCCTGCACCAGTCGATGACGTATTCCGGGGTCAGCTGCGCGCCCTCCTTGAGCACCACCGCGGCGCAGACGCTTTCGCCCTTGAGCGGGTCGGGTATGCCGAACACCGCCACTTCCTTGATCTCGGGAATCTGGTACAGGTAGTTCTCCACCTCGGCCGGCCAGACCTTGAAGCCGGACACGTTGATCATGTCCTTCACCCGATCGACGATGAACACATAGCCTTCCTCGTCCATGCTGCCGATGTCGCCCGAATGCAGCCAGCCGCTTCGCAGCGCCTCGGCCGTCTCCGCGGGCTTGCCCCAGTACTCCTTCATCACGCCGGGGCCGCGCATCACGATTTCGCCCCATTCGCCGCGCGCCACTTCCTTGTCGTTCTCGTCGAAGATCTTGACCTCGAAATCCTCGATTGCCGTGCCGACGCTGCCGAACTTGTGCCTGGACACGTGGTTGTAAGCGGCGCAGGGCGAGCATTCGGTGAGGCCGTAGCCTTCGTGGACGGCGGGGCCGTAGGTGTCGGTCCAGCGCCGCGATATCTCCTGCGGCATGGTCGCTGCGGCGGAGAAATAGTAGCGAATCGAGGCGAGCTTTTCTTTCGGTACGTTGGCGCCCAGCAGCGCGATGTAGATGGTCGGCACGCCGAAGAACATGGTCACGCGCTGGCGCTGGATTTCCTCGAGCACCACGTCGGGCACGAAGCGGCGGAACAGCACCAGCGTCGCGCCCGCCTCGAAGCCGGCGTTCATGATGTAGTTCTGCGCGAATACGTGGAACAGCGGCAGGAATATCGCCAGCCGGTCACCACTGCTATGGCCGGAGCAGTGCACGGCGGCGCGGGTATTGGTGATGATGTTGTTGTGGGTGAGCGTCACGCCTTTCGGAAATCCGGTGGTGCCGGAGGAGTAGAGCAGGGCGGCCGGGTCGCCGGGCTTCATGTTTTCGGTCCTGAACTGCGTCCTGCCGGCGGAAAGCCAGTCACCCAGGACGATCTCGCCCGCGGCCGCACCCTCGCAGTTCACGATTTTCCCGAGCGCGGGGCATTCGTCGCGCGGCACGTTGGGCAGGAGCTCGGCCGTGGTGAACATAAGCTTGGCGCCGGAGTCATTGACGATGTACTTCACCTCTTCGGCCTTGAACATCGAGTTGATCGAGACCACGATAGCGCCGGCTTTTTGCCCTGCGAGGTAGGCGAGCATGAAGGCCGGGATATTCGGCAGGTACAGCGCGACGCGGTCGCCGCGCCGCACGCCGTTCGCCTTGAGCGCTGCGGCGAGGGCGCCCGCGCAGGCGTCGAGCGCGCCGTAGCTGATGTCCTGTCCCTCGAACACGATGGCCTTGCGCCCGGGGGCCTCGAGCGCGATGCACTCGACGTGGTTGGCGATATTCACGTTCTCTCCTCCCCTTTAATAGCGCCCGCAGCCCGGGCGGCAGGTCGCCAGTGCTGCCGCGGAAGCGGTCACAGAAACATCATAGCAAAACGTCGGCGGCGCTGCGGTGGATTGCTGTTGCACCTAAATGGCCGCGACGACGGCCTTGCCGACGTCTTCGGTGCTGGCCTTGCCGCCCAGGTCCGGCGTGCGCGGACCGTCCAGCAGCACCTTCTCGATCGCCCGCAGGATCGCGGCGCCGGCATCGGCGTGGCCCAAATGATCGAGCAGCATCGCTCCCGACCAGATCTGGCCGATGGGATTGGCGATTTTTCTGCCGTAGATGTCCGGCGCCGAGCCGTGCACCGGCTCGAACAGCGAGGGGAAGGCGCGTTCGGGATTGATGTTTCCCGAGGGCGCAATGCCGATGGTGCCCGCGGTGGCGGGACCGAGGTCGGACAGGATGTCGCCGAACAGGTTGGAGCCCACGATCACATCGAAGCGCTGCGGATTGAGCACCATCTGGATGGTGAGCCCGTCGATGTGGTACTGGCTGGTCTTCACTGCGGGATAGTTCTTCGCCATCGCCGCGAAGCGCTCGTCCCAGTAGGGCATGGTGATGGATATGCCGTTCGACTTGGTGGCGGAGGTGATTTCCTTGCGCGGCCGCTGCAGCGCGAGCTCGAACGCGAACTTCATGATGCGGTCCACGCCCTTGCGGCTGAACGTCGATATCTGCTGCGCGATCTCCCGCTCGGTGCCCTCGTACAGCCGCCCGCCCATGGAGGAGTATTCGCCTTCGGTGTTCTCGCGCACCACGTAGTAGTCGATGTCGCCGACCTTGCGCCCGGCAAGCGGGCAAACCACGCCGGGCATCAGCCGCACGGGGCGCAGGTTGACGTACTGGTCGAACTCGCGCCGGAACTTGATCAGCGAATCCCACAAAGAGATGTGATCCAGCACCCGGGCGGGCCAGCCGCAGGCGCCGAAGAAAATGCAGTCGTGGCCGCCGATCCGCTCCTTCCAGTCCGGCGGCATCCACCAGCCGTGCTTGTCGTAGTTGTCACAGCTCCAGTCGAAGTGGTCGAACGCGAGCGAGAGTCCGAATTTTCGTGCCGCCGCGCCGAGCGCGCGCACGCCCTCGGGCATCACTTCCTTGCCGATGCCGTCACCCGCGATGACGGCTATTTTGTAAGTTTTCATTGTTTGCTCAGGTCAAAAGGAATGATTATATACGGCGCATAGCATGCGGTCGCATGCGACCAGCGGACTTACGCGCGGAGCACGTCAACCCTGTTTCTGGTACGGATGAAAAGCGCATCCGTACGAAAAACGCGGTTATGGATAAAAGCAACTACGGCTTGAGGTTGCTTTTAGACGTCAGCTAAAACGCGACGTTGTTTCCGCCTTTCAATTTCAGCATCTTTCTCGCTTCGTCCGGTGTGGCGACCTGCAGACCGAGTTCCTCCAGAATGCGGCGCACCTTGGTGACCTGTTCCGCATTGGATTTGGCCAAGGTGCCGCGACCCAGCCAAAGGCTGTCTTCCAGCCCGACGCGCACGTTGCCACCCATCACGGCCGACTGCGCGGCGATGAACA
>DAIRFM010000263.1:0-3450 GCA_036795025.1 Burkholderiales bacterium
GGGCCGATTCCATGCCTGTCGCCATTTGTTTGCGTTGTGCCGAGTATGGAACAGCGCAATCGCCGGTCGCCATAGGCGCAGGCTGAAACCAAGGGTCGGAATTATCGGAAACGGTGTAGGGCGACGCCTACACGCGGGGTGGGGGGCTAACTGTCTCGCGCGTCGCTGAGCTTGTGCGCCATGGCATAGCGCACCAGGTCGGCGACGCTGTCCATGCCCATTTTTTCGAGGATGCGCGCCTTGTGCGTGCTCACGGTCTTGCCGCTCAAATGCAGGCGCGCGGCGATATCGGAGACGGTGCCGCCATTCACCAGCAGCCCGAACACCTCGTATTCGCGGTCTGAAAGCGTTTGATGGGGCAGGTCGGTCGCTTGCGGCCTGAGCGTGAGCGCGAGCTGCTCGGCCACCCCGGGGCTGATGTACAGCCCGCCATCGGCGACCTTGCGGATCGCCGCGACGAGCAGCGCCGAGGCGCTTTCCTTGGTCACGTAGCCGGAGGCGCCGGCGCGGATCGCGCGCACTGCGTATTGCTCCTCCTGGTGCATCGACAGCACCAGGAGCGCAAGTTCCGGCCGCGTAGCCTTCACCCACTTGATCAGCTCGATGCCGTTTTTTCCCGGCATCGACATGTCGAGCAGCAACAGGTCGAAGCCGCCCTCGCGCACCCGCACCATGACCTCGTCGCCGCTCACCGCTTCGCCCGCCACTTCGATTCCCGGCGCGCTCTGGAGAATGCGGCGCAGGCCGTCGCGCACGATAGCGTGATCGTCGGCGATCAGGATGCGCGTCACGCGACGGCCTCCTGCGCATCGGCCGCGGCGAGCGGAATGCGCGCGCGCACCTCGCTGCCTTGCCCCCGCTCGCCCTTGATCGCGACGTCGCCGCCGAGCAGCGACACGCGTTCGCGGATGCCCAGCAGTCCGAAGGTGCCGCGCTTGTCCTGGTCCGCCGCCTCGATGCCGCGGCCGTTGTCGCGGACCAGGAGCTGGACCCAATCGCCGTCGCGCTCCAGGCGGATCTCGGCCGTGGTGGCCTGCGCATATTTGGCCACGTTGGTGAGCGATTCCTGGGTGATGCGGTACAGGGCCGAGGCAATCGGTTCCGGCACCTGGGCCACGCTGTCGTCTATGACCAGGTCGGTGGCGATGCCGGTGTGATTCGAAAAATTGTGCGTCAGCCAGTCAAGCGCCGCGGCGAGGCCCAGATCGTCCAGCATCAGGGGGCGCAGATCGGCGGCGATGCGGCGCGTGGCCGCAATGGTGCCGTCGAGCAGCGCGTGCATCGCCTGGGCGCGTTCCCCCAGTTCCGGCTGGCCCGGCGGCAAGGCGGAGCGCAGCGACTCCAGGTCCATCTTGAGCGCGGTGAGCGATTGGCCGAGCTCGTCATGCAGCTCGCGCGCGGTGCGGCGGCGCTCGGCCTCGAGGGCTTCGTTGGCGGCCTTGGACAGTCCGCGCAGCTCCTGCTGCGAGCGCTTGATTTCCTGCTCCGCGCGCCTGCGCTCGGTGATGTCGCGATGAAATGCCAGCACGTACAGTTTTCCGTCGATATCGATCGCGGACGCGGCAACGTCCAGCGGCACGATATGGCCGTCCTTGTGATACTGTTCCACTTCGAATCCAATGGTCTCCCCCGCCAGTATCCGCCTGATCCTCTCGGGGACGAGCGCCAGCGTTTCGGGGGTATCCAGCCCGCGCAGATTCATCTTGAGCAGTTCGTCGATGGCATAGCCGTGCATGCGCGCGAAAGAGTCGTTGGCGTCAACGAGATTACCCTCCGTATCCAGCAACAGGATCCCATCCATTGCCTTGCTGAACAGCGTTCTGTAGCGTTGCTCGTTCTCGCGCAGCGCCGCCTCTACCTGCTTGCGCTCGGTGACGTCGCGCAGGATCACGATGAACAGGCCCGCGCCGTGCAGCTGCACCTGCGATACCGCGGCATCGATCGGAAATTCGGCGCCATCGGCGCGCACTCCGGTGAGCGCGAGATGCTGTCCCATTTTGCGCATCGGCGCGCCGGCGGCGTCGAACCCGGCGCCGTACCCGGGCTGCGGCTCCAGCAGGTGCCCGTAAATGAAACGGCCGATGTCGGCACCGATCGCTTCCGCGCTCGGGCAGTGGAAGATCTGTTCCGCCGTGGCGTTGAACAGCACGATGCGTTGCTGCGCGTCTAGGATGATGATGGCGTCCATGGCCGACTGAATGATTGCCTGTAGGCGTTCTTCCGACTCTATGACGACGGATTTCAACTCCTCCTCGACGCGCAACTGGTGCGCGAGCGACAAAGTGATCAGACCGAGAAAGACGGCGGTGATCGCGGCGATGGCCCCGAATAGCGCTGCGCCCCGGTACCAGGTCCGCAGCACGAAATCCATGGACGAAGTCACCGTTACGACCAGCGGGTAGTCGTCGATCAGGCGAATCGCGCTGATTCGCTCGCCGGCGCCGGCGCTGCCGGCGTGGCGAATCAGCTCGCGTCCGGCTCCGACGCCCTGGGTAAACAGCGCGGAGTCACGGTAGTTGCGGGTCGCGGCCGCGATCGCCATCGGGTAGCCGGTCAGCAGCACGCCGTCGCGGCGCAGCAGCCGCACCGCGCCGTCCGGCCCGAGTTCACGCAAGCCCTGCGGCCCGAGGAAATAGGCCGGATCGACTACTGCGGTTATGACGCCGAGAAAGCGTCCGTCCGGGTCATTGAGCCCGCGGCTCACCGTGATGCCGCGCTCGCCGTCCATCCTGCCGACAACCGGCAGCGATGACCGCGCTTGCGTCGCCCGATTGTCGCGGTGTGCGCGGAAGAATTCGCTATCGCCGTAGTGAATCGGCGGCGGTGGAAACTGTGCCGTATGGACTACCAGCTTCCCGCTCGCGTCGGATAGGATGAGTGCGCTCACGTATGGCGTGTGGTAGATGATCTCGCGCAGATGCCGATGCAGCTCTCTGGACGGCGTGAGCCGACCCCGCCCTCCCGCTCTTTGCGCGTCGTTCGCGGCAGCACGAAGAACGGCGTCGACGGCGTGCGTCGATCTCAAGGTTTGCTCGGCCAGGATCTGGGCCAGGGCGAGCAGATGCTCCTCCGCCCCCTGGGTCACCTCATCATGCATGCGCCACAGGCTGAGCACTGTGCCGGCGAGGACCGACACCACCGCCAGGGCGCCCAAGCCGAGCACCAGATGGCGCAGGCGCCGCGCGCGCTTCGGCGGCGGCACAGCGCCTGCATGCTGGTCCGGCTGGGCGGAATATTGCTGCAAATTGAATCCTCGTCGTTGCCGCGCCAGTATAAAAGAGATTGCCCGGCGACAAGTCGGATTATATGGAAATCACGGGTTCCGGGCGGCTGGTGGGGCCGCGCCGCGGCCGATCTATCGACCCACTATGACCAAAATCAAAGCCACCGGCGGGCGCGCGACCCATACTTGCCGTATCGCTTGTGCGGACGCAAAAGCATGAGGCAAGC
>DAIRFM010000264.1:0-3442 GCA_036795025.1 Burkholderiales bacterium
CGCCGACGTTGAAGATCTGGATGACGCCCTTCGCGTCGGTGGCGATGCTCGAGAAATTGGCGCTGTTGAAAATCGCGCTCTGCAAGGCCCCGGTTTCAAGCAAGGCCTCCTGGCGTCGGACCTCGGTGATGCCATCCGCCGTGCCAGCGGCGGGGTTGAGAATGGTGGAACCGCGGATTTTTTTGGGCATGGCCGACCTCTGTTAAAGCGCGAATTAGTCTGGCGGATCGTGCGGCCGAAGGTGCGAGCAGCACCTCAGCTACTTATACGCTCATCCTGCACAAAAAGATGCATGCTTTTGCTTGCAGGCGCCAGGCGCGCGATTTCCCGCGCCTTGCCGGCGGAATTGCTACACGCGCTCCAGCACCACCGCCATACCCTGGCCGCCGCCGATGCACAGGCTCACCAGCGCATAGCGTCCGCCGCTGCGCTGCAGCTGGCGCGCGGCGGTGAGGGCCAGGCGCGCACCCGATGCGCCCAGCGGATGCCCGATGGCGATGGCGCCGCCGTTCGGATTTACGCGGCTGTCGTCGAAGGCGACGCCGAGGCCCTTGAGACAGGACAGAACCTGCACCGCGAACGCTTCGTTGATTTCGATCACGTCCATGTCCTTGATCGTAAGGCCGACGCGCCCCATGGCCTTTTGCGAGGCAGGCACCGGGCCTATGCCCATGATGCGCGGCAGCACGCCGGCCGAGGCGCTCGCAATCACCCGCACCATCGGCTTCACGCCGGCCTTCTCGCCCACGCCAAGCGAGCCCACGATGAGCGCCGCCGCGCCGTCGTTCACGCCCGAGGCATTGCCGGCGGTGACCACCCCGCCCTCGTACAGCGTCTTCATGCCGGCGAGCATGGCGACATCGCTCTTGGGACGCGGATGCTCGTCCTCGCTGACCACCACGGGATCGCCTTTCTTCTGCGCGATGCTGTAGGGCGCGATCTCGCCGTCGAAGAACTTGTCGCGCTTGGCCGCGGCGTATTTGGTTTGCGACGCGGCCGAGAAGCGGTCGGCCTCTACGCGCGTGATGCCGTATTCTTTCGCCAGATTGTCGGCGGTCTGCGGCATCTGGTCGTCGCCGTACAGTTTCACCAGCTTCGGGTTGGAAAAACGCGGGCCGATGGTGCTGTCGAACATGCGCACGTTGCGGCCGAACGCGCCATCGACCTTGTTGAACACGAACGGGGCGCGGCTCATGCTCTCCACGCCACCGGCAATGAACACCTCGCCTTCCCCGGCGGAGATCGAGTGCGCCGCGTGCGCCACCGCGCCCAGGCCGCTGGCGCAATTGCGCTGCAGCACCGTGCCCGGGATTTCGATCGGCAGCCCGGCCGAGAGTCCGGCGTGGCGCGCCACGCAGCGCGAATCCTCGCCGCCCTGATTGGCGCAACCGACCACGATGTCCTCGATGGTCTCGGGCTTGAACGGGCTGCGCTGCATCACCGTGCGAATCACCGCGCCCAGAAGATCGTCCGGCCGCACTTTGGCGAGCGCGCCGGCGTAACGGCCGAAGGGGGAGCGAAGTCCGTCGTAAATATAGGCGTTCAACATGTCGTTTTCCTTGTAGTTGCGGGTGGATCAGGGTTCGGGGGTAAACAGCGACACGCCCAGCCGGGCGCGCCGCGTGAGCCAGATATTGGGACGGTAGCGCGGATCGCCGTAGATGCGCTGCATGGCGGTGAGGATAGCGTAAATCCTGTTCACCCCCAGCGTATCGGCGAAAGCGAACGGCCCGTGCGGATAGTTCAGGCCCAGCGTCACCGCCTTGTCGATGTCGGCCGGCGAAGCCGTGCGGCTCTGCGCAATCGAGCAGCCGATGTTGACAATCATGGCGACGATGCGCTGCGCGATGAAGCCCGGGCTGTCGCGGCATACCGTTACCGCCACGCCGTCGCTTGCGAGGAGCCCGTGCGCTGCGTCGCGCTGCGCGGGATCGGTGACGGGAGTGCCCATGATGGTGCGCCGCTTCACCAGCGGGAACAGCGTGTCCACGGCGACGGTGCGCTTGGGGTCGAGCCCCTGCTCCACCGCGCAGGTGGTGGCGTCCTCGCCCAGCGGCGTCACCAGGATCAATGCGGCGGCGCCCGGCCGCGCGCCGGTTTCCAGCGGTGCGCCGAGTTTTTTCAGCAGTTCGGTGAGCGCCGCGTGGCCGGAAGGCTCGGCCGGGCTCACCCAGACGCCGGCCGGCCGAGCCGCGGGTGCCGCCGGCTCGGGCGCCACGATGGGCTTCATTTCGGCGTCGTACTCATAGAAGCCTTTCTTGGTCTTGCGCCCGAGCACGCCGGCGTCGTAACGGCTGCGCATGATCAGGTTCGGCCGGTAGCGCGGTTCATGGAAGAACTGCGTATACACCGCCTCCGAGGCTGGCTGGGTGACGTCGAGCCCGGTGAGTTCCATCAACTCGAACGGTCCCATGCGAAAGCCGCCGACGTCGCGCATGACCCGGTCCACGTCGGGAAAGCCGGCCACGGCTTCATAGACCAGGTGCGATGCCTCCAGGGTGAAGCCGCGGCCGACCTGGTTCACCAGGAAACCGGGCGCGTCGGTGAGGCGCACCGGTTCGCGCGTCATGCGCCTGCCGATCGCCATCAGGGCTTCGCACACCCAGTCCTCGGTGCGCAGGCCGGCGATGACTTCGACCAGCTTCATCAGCGGCACCGGATTGAAGAAATGCATGCCGGCGAAACGCTGCGGCGTCTTGAGTTTGGCCGCGATGGTGGTGATGGACAGGGACGAGGTGTTGCTGGCGAGGATGCAATCTGGCGCGACTATGCCCTCCAGCTCGGCGAACAGCGCCTGTTTCACTTCGAGATTCTCGACCACCGCCTCGACCACCAGGTGGCAGAGCTTGAAGTCGGCGAGGCCGGAGACCACCTTGATGCGGGCGGTCGCGGCGGCGGCGGCGTCCTTCGTCATGCTGCCTTTTTCCGCGGCGCGCGCGAACAGCTTCTGGACGAAATCGCGCGCCTCCTGCGCGGCGCCCGCGCGGCTGTCGGTGATCAGCACCTGCATGCTGCCGGCCGCCGCCACCTGCGCGATGCCGCGCCCCATGGCGCCGGCGCCGATGACGCCGACGGTCAAATCACTGCGTGTTGCATCGAACTGCATATCCGCTCCCGGCAAGGAAAAAACCTGTGACATGGCATATTCATGCCGTCATTCTACCGCGAGCTGAGGTTCGTTAAGTAATGTCGCAGCGAGGAGCGGACTTTCCGGGTTTCTCTTTCTACGAGATCGCCGGTTGCACGCGGATGTGCTTTTCATCCGCGTGCAATCGGTGATCCGCGCGGACGGCTTCTCGTCCGCGCAACAAGCGCAACGCCGAAACAACGTGGGGCGCGATTTAAGTCGCCATGTATAGTTTCTAAACCTTGATCCCCTGATCGCGGATGTAATCGCGGATCACGGATTCGATATCCTTGTCCGCGACGAATCCCAGCTTCA
>DAIRFM010000265.1:0-3427 GCA_036795025.1 Burkholderiales bacterium
CCTCCACCAGCGACAGCACGTCGCCCATGCCGAGGATGCGCGCTGCCATGCGCTCCGGATAGAACGCTTCCAGAGCGGCGAGCTTCTCGCCCACGCCGGCAAACTTGATCGGCTTGCCGGTAACCTGGCGCACCGATAGCGCCGCGCCGCCGCGCGCATCGCCATCGAGTTTCGTCAATATCACGCCGGTGAGCGGCAACGCGTCGCTGAAGGCCTTGGCCACGTTGACCGCGTCCTGGCCCTGCATCGCGTCGACCACGAACAGGGTCTCGGCCGGACCGAGCGCGGCATGCAGTTCCGCGATCTCCTGCATCATCATCGCGTCGATCGCGAGGCGCCCGGCGGTGTCGACGATGAGCACGTCGTTGTAATGCCTCTTCGCGTAATCGAGCGCGGCCAGCGCGATATCCAGCGGCTTTTGCCCAGGTGTCGATTCAAAGAAATCGACTTCCAGCTGCGTGGCGATGGTGCGCAGCTGCTCGATCGCCGCCGGGCGGTAGACGTCGCAGCTCGCGAGCAGCGGCTTTTTCTTTTGCCCGGTAAGGAACTTCGCCAGCTTGCCGCTGGTAGTGGTCTTGCCCGAGCCCTGCAGGCCGGCCATGAGGATCACCGCGGGCGGGGTGACGGCGAGGTTGAGCGCGGCGTTCTCCCCGCCCATCAGGCGAGCGAGTTCGCGCTGCACCACGCCCACCAGGGCCTGGCCCGGCGTAAGGCTGCCGATCACCTCCTCGCCCATGGCCTTTTGCTTCACCGCGGCGATGAAATCCTTCACCACCGGCAGCGCGACGTCGGCCTCGAGCAGCGCCATGCGCACCTCGCGCAGCGCGTCCGCAACGTTGGATTCGGTCAGGCGCGCCTCGCCCCGCAGGGTCTTGACGACCCTGGACAAGCGGTTGGTCAGGTTATCGAGCATTCTGTAGTGTAAAATTTGGACATGTCCGACATTTTACTCTATGCCGTCACCTCGCTCCTATACGCGGCGCTGGGGTGGCATTTCTGGCATACGCGCTGGAGAGCCGGCGCGGCAACGGGGGGCGATGGCGAAGGCAGGGGTATCGCCTCCTGGGAGCGGTTGGCCATACTCGCGCCATTCGTGCTGCATTCGTACCTGCTCTACGCCGAGCTGTTCGCCGCGGCCGAACTGCGCTTCGGTTTTTCCCAGGCCCTGTCGGTGATGCTATGGCTGACAGTGCTGATCTACTGGGCGGAAAGCCTGGTCTATGACGTCAAGGGCATGCAGGCGCTGGTGCTGCCGCTCGCCGCAGTGTGCGCACTGCTGCCGGCGTTCTTTGCCGGCCCGGAGACGCCGGCCTACACACAAACCTTCCAATTCAGAGTCCATCTGCTGGTAGCGATGCTCGCCTATAGCCTGTTCACCATCGCCGCGCTGCATGCTGCCCTGATGATGGTGCTGGAGCGGCGCCTGCACGGTGGTAAACTTGCCGGGCCCTCCGGCGAGTCACTCGCCGGACCTTGGGCCTCGCTGCCGCCGCTGATGACGCTGGAAGTGCTGCTGTTTCGGATTCTCACCCTGGGCTTCGTGCTGCTGACCTTGACGCTGGGCACCGGCTTCGTGTTCTCCGAGGAGTTGTTCGGCAAAGCGGTGCGGTTCAATCACAAGACGGTGTTCGGCATCATGTCCTGGTTTATCTTTGCCGCGCTTCTGGTCGGCCGCTACGGCTGGGGCTGGCGCGGGCGCACGGCGCTGCGCTGGACGCTCGCCGGTTTCGTCACGCTGCTGCTCGCCTACGTCGGCAGCATGTTCGTGCTCGAAGTCATACTTGGAAAAGTGTAGGGCTAGGTGCACAGCGCAATGCGCCGCCATAGGCCGGGCCGCATTTTGCCTGCCGTTTCTCGCGTTGCGCTCTGCTGTTTGCACTTAGCGCCTGGCATTTAGCGTCATCTATATGGACGACATCCCCTTATCGGTGCAGTTCGGCGCGCTGGTGGTCCTGCTCATCCTCTCCGCGTTTTTCTCGCTCGCCGAGACCAGCATGATGGCGCTCAACCGCTATCGGCTGAAGCACCTGGTCAAGCAGGGACATCGCGGCGCGAGGCTGGCGCATGCGCTGCTCGCGCACACCGACCAACTGCTCGGCGTGATCCTGCTCGGCAACACGCTGGTCGCCGCGGGCGCGGCGACCCTGGCTGCGATGATCGCCCACCGCCTGCTGGGCGAGCACAACTGGGTTCCCGGGGTAAGCGCGATCGTGGTGACGCTTGCGCTGCTGATTTTTTCGGAGATCACGCCCAAGGTGATCGGCGCCGCGCATGCCGAGCGCATCGCATTTGCGGTGAGCTACGTCCTCACGCCGCTGCTGAAACTTCTCTATCCGGTGGTATGGTTCGTCAATCTGTTCGTGTCCGCCCTGCTCGCGCTACTGCGCATCAGACCGCCCGCAGGCGGCGAGCCGCAACGCCTCTCCGCCGAGGAACTGCGCTCGCTGGTACTGGAGGCGGGCCACTACATCCCGAAAAAGCACCGCAGCATCCTGGTCAACCTGTTCGATCTCGAGCGCATTACGGTCGAGGATGTGATGACCCCGCGCGCGCACATCGAAGCCATCGATCTGGAGGCGCCGCTGGAACTCATCGCCGAACAGCTCGCCACCAGCTATCACACGCGGCTGCTGGTCTACCGCAACGAGCTCGGCAACATCGCCGGCATTCTGCACCTGCGCAAGGTGCTGGGGCTGATGCGCGAGGGCGATCTCGAGCGCGACAAGCTCGCCGAACTGCTCACCGAGCCCTACTTCATTCCGGCGAGCACGCCGCTGTTCGCGCAGTTGCAGTACTTTCAGGAAAACCGCCAGCGTTTCGCCCTGGTGGTGGACGAGTATGGCGAACTGCAGGGCCTGATGACGCTGGAGGACATCATCGAGGAGATCATCGGCGAGTTCACCACCAACGCCCCGTCGGTCGCCACCATCCGCGCCTGGGACAAGAACGACAGCGCGCTGGTGGAAGGCGCGAGCCCCTTGCGCGAGCTCAACCGCAAGCTCGGCCTCGCGCTGCCGCTGGACGGACCGAAGACCCTGAATGGCCTGATCATCGAGCATTTTCAGGACATTCCGGAAGCCGGCGTCAGCCTGAAGATAGCCGGCGTACCGATAGAAATCGTACAAACCCAGGACCGCGTGGTAAAGACCGTACGCCTGTTCAAACCCAAGCCGGAAGCGCTTCCCGCGCCTGGAAAATCTTGAACCTGCCGCAGGGGCGAGGGAGGGCACAAAAGCTTGCACATATTTAGTTAAAACGTTATTATCTTCAATATATTAGGTTGATATCCTCAGGCTTTACAAAAAGCCTTGGGCAGTGCATCATGAATGAGTCGGTAATCCCATAAGCGGGATGCGTCGGAGGAATACATGGCCACAGCCGCAGCGGGAAAAGACAAGATCAAGGACTTCACCTTCAATTGGGAGGG
>DAIRFM010000266.1:0-3417 GCA_036795025.1 Burkholderiales bacterium
TGATCACCCGGCAGGCGATCTCGCCGCGGTTGGCAATCAGAATTTTCTTGAACATAATTGTCTAATCGCGAACGGCGCAGCGGTCGCAGGGAAAAACCAAGCCATTCACGCTGCGCCCTTCGCGTCCCCCGCGGTTCACGCCTTCTTTCCTTTGGTTACCTTCTTCGTGCCTGGTTTGCTTGTTTTGGTCCACGCAGGTTTGCGCTTTTCCAGGAAAGAGCGGATGCCCTCCTTGCCGTCGGCCGAGGTGCGCGCGGCGGCGATGCGCGCGGCGGTGTCGGCGATCATGTCCTGGTCGATGGCGCCGCGCGCCACGCTGCGGATCAGTTCCTTGCTCGCGGCAATGGCGGCCGGGCTCGCAGACAGCAGGTGACCGAGCAGGGCGTTGACGCAGGCGTCGAGCTCGTCCATGCGGACGATGTCGTGGACCAGACCGATGCGGAACGCCTCGGCGGCGGTGAAGCGTTCGGCGGTAAGGAAGTAGCGCCGCGCATGGCGCTCGCCCATGGCGGCGACCACGTAGGGGCTGATGGTGGCCGCGATCAGACCCAGCTTGACTTCGGACAGGCAGAACTCGGCCTCCTGCGCCGCCACCGCGATGTCGCAGGCCGCGACCAGGCCCATGCCCCCGGCAAAGGCCGGGCCGTGCACGCGGGCGACGGTCGGCTTTTTCATCATGTAAATGGTGTTGAGCATTGCGGTCAGCGCCATGGCGTCGGCGTGGTTCTCCTTCAGGCTGTAGCCGGACATTTTTTTCATCCAGTTCAGGTCGGCGCCGGCGCAGAAAGCCGGCCCGTGCCCGGCCAGCACCACCGCGCGCAGGCTCTTGTCGGCATCCGCGGCTTTGAACGCCTGCGTCAGCTCGGCGATCATGGTTTCGTTGAATGCGTTGCGCACCTCCGGCCGGTTCATCCAGATCACGCCGACGCCGTGTTGTGCTGCGATTTGCAGGGTTTTGTATTTCATTTCTTGTCCTTTGTTTAAGCGGCGGCGCAAGCGAATGCGGCCGTTACATTCTGAACACGCCGAAGCGCGTAGTTTCGATCGGCGCGTTGAGCGCGGCCGAGAGCGCCAGGCCGAGCACCCTGCGGGTATCTTCAGGCGCGATCACGCCGTCGTCCCACAGCCGCGCGCTGGCGTAGTAAGGGTGCCCATGGCGGTCGTACTGCTCCAGAATGGGCTGCCTGAACGCCGCTTCCTCTTCCTTGCTCCAGCTGCCGCCCTTGGCCTCGATGCCGTCGCGCTTGACCGTGGCGAGCACGGAGGCCGCCTGCGGCCCACCCATGACGGACACGCGCGCGTTCGGCCACATCCACAGGAACCTGGGCGAATAGGCGCGGCCGCACATGCCATAGTTGCCGGCGCCGTAGCTGCCGCCGATGATGACGGTGAACTTGGGCACGCGCGCGCAGGACACCGCGGTGACCATCTTGGCGCCGTCGCGGGCGATGCCGCTGGTCTCGTATTTCTTGCCCACCATGAAGCCGGTGATGTTCTGCAGGAACAGCAGCGGAATGCCGCGCTGCGAGCACAGTTCGATGAAATGCGCTGCCTTAAGCGCCGATTCGGAATACAGGATGCCGTTGTTGGCGACGATGCCGATCGGATAGCCGTAGATATGGGCGAAGCCGGTCACCAGCGTGGTGCCGTAGTTCTGCTTGAATTCGTCCAGCTCGCTCGCGTCGACGAAGCGTGCGATCACCTCGCGCACGTCATAGGGCTTGCGCGTGTCGGCGGGGATGACGCCGCGCAACTCTTCGGCCGGATACAGCGGCTCGCACGGCTCGCGCAGCACCGTGCTCACCTGCTTCACGCGGTTCAGGTTGCCGACGATGGTGCGGGCAATCGACAGGGCGTGCGCATCGTTCACCGCATAATGGTCGGCGACCCCCGACTGGCGCGTGTGTACGTCGGCGCCGCCCAGTTCCTCGGGCGTGACGATCTCGCCGGTGGCGGCCTTCACCAGCGGCGGTCCGGCCAGAAAAATCGTGCCCTGCCCCTTGACGATGATAGCCTCGTCCGACATCGCCGGCACATAGGCGCCGCCGGCGGTGCACGAGCCCATCACCACCGCGATCTGGGGTATCCCGGCTGCCGACATGTTAGCCTGGTTGTAGAAAATGCGGCCGAAGTGCTCGCGGTCCGGAAACACTTCTTCCCAGGTGGGCAGGTTGGCACCGCCCGAATCCACCAGGTAAATGCAGGGCAGGTTGTTCTGCGCCGCGATCTCCTGCGCGCGCAAATGCTTTTTCACCGTCATCGGGAAGTAGGTGCCGCCCTTCACCGTGGCGTCGTTCACCACGATCATGCATTCCTGGCCCAAGACGCGGCCAATGCCGGTGATGATGCCGGCGCAGGGCGCCTCGTTGTCGTACATGTCCAAGGCGGCGAGCTGCGACAGTTCGAGAAACGGCGAGCCCGCATCGAGCAGGGTGCGCACGCGCTCGCGCGGCAGCAGCTTGCCGCGGGCGACATGCTTGGCGCGCGCGGCCTCGCCGCCGCCGAGCGCGACCTGATCGATCCTGGCGCGCAGGTCGGTGACCAGCGCCGACATCGCCCCGGCGTTGGCACGGAATTCGGCTGAGCGCGCGTTGAGGTTGGTTTTCAGTGTGCTCATGGCAGGCGGCAGGAGGAATGGGATCGGCGCGGGTATGGCGGACCGGGGTCGCACGCCCGAAAAAGGCATTATAGCAACCACCGGCCCGCGCATTGGTCCGCGAGTCAATTGACTTCGCTGCCTCGCTCGCGCATCATTTCGCCAGCGTCGCGAAGGTTCTGGCGGAAGCGGCAATTTCATCCGAAACCGTAGCCGATAACCCCACCCACATGCCCCGCATCCTGCTGCTCTACGCCACCACCGAAGGCCAGACCGCGCGCATCGCCGAGCGCATCGCGCACACGCTCCGGCACCGGGGGCACAGCGTGGAAGTGCTGCCGGCCGACACGGCGCAGAGCGATCTCGATCCGGCGGCGTATGACGGCGTGATGGTCGGCGCTTCGATTCATTATGGCCACCATCCCGCTTACCTGCGCACCCTGATGCGCCGGCACCGTGGCGCGCTTGCCACCCGGCCGTGCGCCTTTTTCTCGGTGAGCCTCAGCGCCGGCGGGCCGCGCCCGAAACCCAAGGCGGCGCAGCGTTATCTGGACAAATTCCTGCGCCAGACCGGCTGGCAGCCGCAATTGACGGCCAGTATTGCCGGAGCGGTCAAGTACAGTGTGTACGGCCCGATCAAGCGCCTGGTGATGATCGTGTTTGTCGGCTTGGGCGGCGGCGACACCGACACGACGCGGGATTACGAGTACACCGATTGGGACGCCGTAGAGCGTTTCGCCGACGCATACGCGCAGCGCTTGACACAGGCGTAACAGGTACCTTGATGGCGGGTGCGGCAGCCGACGCCCGCGCTTAGCCGC
>DAIRFM010000267.1:0-3416 GCA_036795025.1 Burkholderiales bacterium
TCGTAGATGCGCAGCGCGCGGATCTCGCGGTAGAGCTTTTCCACCGGGTGCCCGCTCACCACTCCAAGGCCGCCGAACATCTGCACCGCGCGGTCGATGACCTGCTGCGCCGATTCGGTCGCCACCATCTTGGCCATCGCCGCCTCGCGCGTGGTGCGCGCGCCTTTCACGTCGCGCAGCCAGGCCGCGCGGTAGGTGAGCAGCGCGGCGCTGTCGATGGCCGTGGCCATATCGGCGATCGCGGCCTGCGTGAGCTGAAAGTCGGCCAGCGTCTGGCCGAACATCTTGCGCCGTTTGGCGCGATCGAGCGCCTCGTCCAGGGCGCGCCGCGCGAATCCGAGCGCCGCGGCGGCAACCGAAGCGCGAAAGATGTCCAGCGTCTGCATCGCCACCTTGAATCCCTGGCCGGGTTCGCCCAGGCGCTGCGCGGCGCTCACGCGGCAGCCGCTGAAGCGCAGGCTCGCGAGGGGATGCGGAGCGATGAGTTCAATGCGCGCGGCCACCTCGAGGCCGGGCGCATCGGCATCGACGACGAAGGCGCTGATGCCGCGCGCTCCAGCGGCCTCCCCGGTGCGGGCGAAGACGCAGTAGAAATCGGCAATGCCGCCGTTGGATATCCAGGTCTTCTCGCCGTCGAGCACATAGTGCTCGCCTTCGCGGCGCGCGCTGGTAGTCATGGCGCCGACGTCCGATCCGGCATCGGGTTCGGACAGCGCAAAAGCGGCGATGGCCTCGCCCCTGGCCACGCGCGGCAGATAGCGGCGCTTGATTTCCTCGCTGCCGGCGATGGAGATCGCCCCCGAGCCCAGGCCCTGCATGGCGAAGGCGAAATCGGCCAGCCCTTCGTGGCGCGCCAGGGTTTCGCGCGCTATGCACAGCGAACGCGAATCTATGCGCTCGGCGGCCCCGCCATGCGCCGCGGGCACGCAGTGTCTGAGCCAGCCGCCCCGGCCCAGGCGCGCGACCAGATCGCGGCAAAGCGCATCCACGTCTGCCCCGTGGTCCAGGTGGGCGACGTTCGCCGCCGCCCAAGCATCGAGATCGGCCGCGAGCGCACGCTGCGGCGCATCGAAGAAAGGCCAGTCGAGGTAGGTTTTGTCGCTCATAGGGGAGAGGAATAAGGAGTGAGGATTGAGAGCCGGATAAATCGCTCAAGCGCGCCTGGCGTAATACGCGAATAGCGACTTAGCTGATCGTGGTCGCGAGGAACGAGAGCGAGCGCCCGCGCGCGAGCGCCGAGCTCTGCTGGTTGTAGGCGGGACGGTCCCAGCAGTTGAAGCCGTGACCGACGCCGGGATAGACGTCGATGCGCACGCCCTCGCGTCCGGTGAAGGTCTGCTTCACTGCCGCGACCGCCGACGCCGGAATGTGGCTGTCGTTGCCGGCGAAATGGAACAGCAACGGGCACTTTATTTTTCCGGCCTCCTCCAGTTTGGTGTGGATGCCGCCGCCGTAATAGCACACCGCGGCATCGACGCCGGCGTTGGCGGCGCAAAGGTAGGACAGCATTCCGCCCATGCAGTAGCCGAGCGAGGCCACTTTGCCCGTGCATTCGGGCAGGCCGCGCAGCGCGGTTACGGTGGCGGCGAGATCCTTCACCGCCGCGGCGAAATCCATTTTCTGCAGGTACCCCATGCCCTTCTGGATATCTTCCTCACCGTAGCCCAGATCGACCATGGGCTGCATGCGCCAGAATACGTCGGGTGCGAGCACGGTGTAGCCGTCGCTCGCGTACTGGTCGGCCACCGCGCGAATATGCGAGTTGACGCCGAAAATCTCCTGGATCAGGACGATGCCCGGCCCTTTGCCCGCTTTTTTCACTTGGTGAGGCAGCGACAGATAGCCTTTGAACCGGCCGCCGTCCTGCGCCTTGATGTCTATCCAGCGTGAATTCATTCCCATCTCCTTTGATCGGGACTGCATGCAAGCCGCATGCAGCCTGTATGCGGTGAAGCTCGCTTGCGCCGGGGCTCAGCCGATGCGGCGCGGGTGACGGCGGCGCATCATCCTGCGAGCGCCGCACGCTTGCGCGGGCGCGGGCCGGTGTTTCAAGCACCCAATATATTGGGCCTCGGCTATTTGTGCAAGCCGCAGGCAAACAGACCCCGCGCCGCCCAGAGGAGAGACAGGCTCCGGCGGCGCAGAAAATTACCTCTGCAACACGTTTATCAACAGCCTGGCGGCGGCATTTTCCGGGATAATCGCGGTTCTCATGACCAACCGGGCGGTATTCCTGCTGTCGCTCGCGGCGTTCGCGAGCGCGGCGAGTTTGCGCGCGACCGACACGCTGCTGCCCCAGCTCGCCGCGGAATTCTCGGTGACAACCGGGAGCGCGGCCTCGGTGGTGACCGCTTTTGCCATCTCCTACGGGCTGCTCCAGGCTATCTATGGACCGCTGGGCGATCGCTACGGCAGGTATGTGATGGTGTGCGCGGCCACCCTCGCGTCCGCGCTGGGCACGTTCGCTTGCGCCTGGGCACCCACGCTGGACACCCTCATCCTCGCGCGCTTCGCCGCCGGCGCGACGGTCGGCGCGCTGATCCCGCTGTCGATGGCCTGGATCGGCGATGTCGTCGCCTATGGCGAGCGCCAGGCCCTGATCGCGCGCTTTCTGCTCGGGCAGATTCTCGGCACCGCCTTCGGTCAATCGGTCGCCGGGGTGCTGGCGGAGCACTTCGGCTGGCGCGCGATATTCGTCGTTCTCGGGGTGCTCTATCTGATCGTCGGTGTGTTGCTGCTGCTCGAGTTGCGCCGCAACCCGATCACGCGGCACGCGGCCGGCGACGCCACGGTCACCATCCGCTCGGGCGTTGCGCGCATGGCCGGCCTGCTCGCGCGGCCCTGGGTCCGCATCGTTGTCGGCACCGTGTTTCTCGAGGGCATGATGATGTTCGGTTCGATCGCTTTCATACCGGTGCATCTGCAACAGCGTTTTTCTCTCGGTCCGGCGGCCGCCGGCGCGATGGTCACCGCCTACGCCGCGGGCGGAGTGCTGTATGCGGTCGGCGCAAAGCGCTTCGTCGCGGGGCTGGGCGAGCGCGGCCTCGCGGCGGGCGGCGGGCTGATCCTCGCCGCCGGCTATCTTGCGCTCGCGTTCGCGCCGGTGGCATGGGCGAGCCTGCCCGGCATTCTGCTCATCGGCGCCGGTTTCTACATGCTGCACAACACGCTGCAGGTCAACGCCACCCAGATGGCGCCCGCGGCGCGGGGCTCGGCGGTGTCGCTGTTCGCGCTGTGTCTGTTTACCGGCCAGTCGACCGGCGTCTGGCTGGCGGGAAAAGTGGTCGATGCTTACGGCACCGAGCCGGTGTTCGTGGCCGCGTCGCTGGGCCTGGCCCTGCTCGGATGGAGCTTTCGCCGGTGGCTGAAGATCCACGCGCAGTCAGCACACGTCTAAATCCGGAGGAGCCGCGCCT
>DAIRFM010000268.1:0-3397 GCA_036795025.1 Burkholderiales bacterium
TCTACACGCGTGGCGACGCCGCCTGGGTCGACGCGATGGCGGCGCGCGCCATCGCGGCGGGCTACAGCGCGTTCTGCCTCACCGTCGATACCGCCTATTACAGCCGGCGCGAGCGCGACCTGGCGAAGCGCCACACCCGCAGCGGCACCATGCCGGAAAGGGAATTTCAGACCCGGCTCACCTGGAGCGACGTAGCCAGGCTCAAAGCCAAGTTCGCGATCCCGCTCATCCTCAAAGGGATCGCCACGGCGGAAGACGCGACGCTGGCGCTCGAGCACGGCGTGGACATGATTTATGTGTCGAACCACGGCGGGCGCCAGCTTGACCACGGCCGTGGCGCCATGGACGTGCTGCCCGAAATCGCCGCCGCGGTCGGCGGCCGCGCACCCATCATCATCGATGGCGGATTCAATCGCGGCACGGACATCGTCAAGGCGCTCGCCGCCGGCGCGAGCCTGGTCGGCATCGGCCGCATGCAATGCATAGGCCTGGCTGCGGACGGGCAGGCGGGGCTGGTGCGCGTGCTCGAACTGCTGGAACAGGAGATCCACATCTGCCTCGGCCTGCTCGGCGTCAACTCCTGGGCC
This sequence comes from Burkholderiales bacterium, assembly GCA_036795025.1. GTDB lineage: Bacteria > Pseudomonadota > Gammaproteobacteria > Burkholderiales > SG8-39 > 2-12-FULL-64-23. Next base: position 588 of record DAIRFM010000268.1, read on the forward strand.
GAGCTCGATCAGACCTATCTGCATCCGGCTCCACCGGTCAGTACCGGCGCGACCTTGGGTGCATTCCCGCTGCTCACGCTCGAACAGCAGTCTTTTTACTGATTGGCCGCGGCAGAGTCCAAAACCAGGCAAAGGCACCACATGCGATGGACTGAACAACGTGAACGTTTCCGCGCCATCCTGGGCGGCGCGAATTGCCTTTATCCGGCATCGGTATTCGACCCGGTTTCGGCGCGTATCGCCGAAGACCTCGGCTTCGAGCTCGGCATGTTCGCCGGATCCGTCGCCTCCCTGGTCGTGCTGGGCGCGCCCGACCTGACGCTGATTACCCTCACCGAATTCGCCGCGCAGGCCCATCGCATCTGCCGCGCCGGCAAGCTGCCGCTGCTGGTGGACGCGGACCACGGCTACGGCAATGCCCTCAACGTAATGCGCACGGTCGAAGAGCTCGAGACCGCAGGCATTGCGGCGCTCACCATCGAAGACACCGCCCTGCCCCAGGCTTTCGGCGCGGGCGGCGCAATCAAGCTGCTTTCGATCGAAGAGGGTGTGGGCAAGATGAAAGCCGCCCTGGCGGGAAGGCGCGATCCGCGCCTGGCCATCGTGGGTCGGACCAGCGCCATGGCGGTCAGCGATGCGCAGGACGCCCGCGCAAGGGCCGAGGCGTACCAGGCCGCGGGCGTCGACGCGCTGTTTTTCACCGGCATGCGCACGCGCGAGCAACTGGATATGATCAGCGCCGGCTGCCGCATTCCGATCGTGCTCGGCGGCGTGGGCGCCGAGCTGAGCGACCGCGGCTACCTCGCCGCCAGGGGAGTGCGCATCTGCCTGCAAGGGCATCAACCGTTCATGGCCGCGGTGGCGGCGGTCCGGGATACCATGAAAGCGCTGCGCGAGGGCACGCCGCCGGCCAAGCTTGCGAATATTGCGTCAGCGCAACTGATGCAACAAGTTAGCCGCGATGCCGACTACGCGCGCCGGACCGAGAGCTTTCTCGGCGGCTCCAAGCGTTGACATGGAGGCCATTTCAGTCTTACCGAAATGGCCCCTGATTTAGGGGAGCATGAGGGACCGAGGAAAGGGTGGGACCCTTCCGTTCCCACCTTGATCCCCTCATATTGAAATGAATCTTCTCACCGAACGATGATGAATCCGGACAGCACGCCTCTGGCAGGACTGGTGGTGATCGAACTCGGTCACAGCGTCGCCGCGCCTTTCGCCGGGCAGATCCTGGCCGATCTCGGCGCCGAAGTGATCAAGGTGGAGAAGGCCGAAGGCGACGATGCGCGCCACTGGGGGCCGCCGTTCTGGGAGGGCGCATCGAGCTCGTTCCAGCCGCTCAACCGCAGCAAGAAATCGGTGGTGTGCGAACTGCGCGACCCGGCACAGCTCGCCGCGCTGAAGCTTCTGATCCATGATCGCGCCGACATCGTGCTGCAGAACCTGCGCCCGGGCCAGGTGGAGAAACTCGGACTCGACGGCGCCGCCCTCGTCGCCGACAAGCCGGAACTGATCTATTGCAACGTCGGCGCTTTCGGCCGCGCCGGCCCGCTCAAAGACCGCCCGGGCTACGACCCGCTGATGCAGGCCTTCGGCGGCATCATGAGCACCACCGGAGAAGCGGGGCGGCCGCCGGTGCGCGTCGGCCCCTCTATCGTCGACCTGGGCACCGGCATGTGGGCGGTGATCGGCATGCTCACTGCGCTCAATCGAAGGCGCGACACCGGCCGCGGCGGCGTCATCGACGTGTCGCTGTTCGAAACCGCGGCTGGGTGGATGTCGCTGCTCGCCGCTTACTATCAGGCCTCGGGCGAATTGCCGACCAGGCTCGGCTCGGGCGCGATCGGCATCGTGCCCTATCGCGCCTATCAGACCAAGGATAGCGACCTCGTCGTTGCCGCCGGCAGCGATGCGCTGTTCCGCACCCTGGCGCGGGTGCTCGGCCACCCGGAATGGAGCGACGATCCGCGCTTTTCGAGCAACCCCAAACGGGTCGAGCATCAGAGCGCGCTGTACGCGCTGATCGAAGCCGAAATGGCCAAGCGCGGCAACGCCGAGTGGATCGCGCTGCTCGAGCAGGCCGGCATTCCCTGCGCGCCGGTGCAGAACGTGGCGGAGATGATTGCGCATGAGCAGACGCGGGCGCTGGGCCTGATGCAGGACGTGCCCGACAGCGCGATGAAATTCGTCGGCCTGCCGATCAGCTTCGACGGCGCGCGGCCCCCGATCCGCAGCCGCCCGCCCCGCCTCGGCGAGCACACCGAGCAGATTTTGAAGACTAAGGAGTGATGAGCCCATGGACCTGCCCAACTACCAAACCCTCAAGACCGAAATGGCCGAGCCGCATGTGCTCGTGGTCACGCTCAACCGGCCCGAAGTGGGCAACGCGATCAACACCCAGATGGGCCGCGATTTCCTCGACCTGTGGACCAGGCTGACCGAGGACGCAGGCGACGTGCGCTGCGTGGTGCTGACCGGCGCGGGCGAGCGGATCTTCTGCTCCGGCGGCGACCTGAAGGAGCGCAATGGCATGTCGAAGGAGCAGTGGGTGCGCCAGCATCAGCTGTTCGAGCGTCAATACTGGACGCTGGTCGATCTGACCCTGCCGGTGATCGCTGCGGTCAACGGCCACGCCTATGGGGGCGGCCTCGAGACCGCGCTATCCTGCGATTTCATCTACGCCGTCAAGAGCGCGCGCCTCGCCCTGACCGAGGTGACGCTCGGCATCATGCCGGGCGCAGGGGGCACGCAGAACCTGCCGCGCGCGCTGGGCGAGCGCCGCGCCAAGGAAATCATCATGACCGGACGGC
>DAIRFM010000036.1:0-9381 GCA_036795025.1 Burkholderiales bacterium
GCCTGGATGGCCGCACCCGCCGCCACCGCCTCGTCCGGGTTCACGTCCTTGCGCGGTTCCTTGCCGAAAATCTCCTTCACCTTTTCCTGCACCTTGGGCATGCGCGTCATGCCGCCCACCAGGATCACGTCGCTGATGTCGGACACCTTGATGCCGGAATCCTTGATCGCGGTCAGGCACGGCGCCGTGGTCTTCTCGATCAATTCATCGACCAGGCTCTCCAGCTTGGCCCGGGTGAGTTTGATCGACAGGTGCTTGGGTCCGCTCGCGTCGGCGGTGATATAGGCCAGGTTGATCTCGGTCTGCTGCGAAGACGAGAGCTCGATCTTGGCTTTCTCCGCGGCTTCCTTCAGGCGCTGCAGCGCGAGCACGTCCTTCCTCAGGTCTATGCCCTGGTCGCGCTTGAACTCGTCGCACAGGTAATCCATGATGCGCTGGTCGAAGTCCTCGCCGCCGAGGAAAGTGTCGCCGTTGGTGGAGAGCACTTCGAACTGTTTCTCGCCCTCGACATCGGCAATCTCGATGATGGAGATGTCGAAGGTGCCGCCGCCCAGGTCATAGACCGCAATCTTGCGGTCGCCGCCCTGCTTGTCCACGCCGAAAGCGAGCGCCGCCGCGGTCGGCTCATTGATGATGCGCTTCACCTCCAGCCCGGCGATGCGGCCGGCGTCCTTGGTGGCCTGGCGCTGGCTGTCGTTGAAGTAGGCCGGAACGGTGATCACCGCCTCGGTCACCGGTTCGCCGAGGTAGTCCTCGGCGGTCTTTTTCATTTTCAGCAACACCTGCGCCGACACTTCCTGCGGGGCGATCTTCTTGCCCCGCACTTCGACCCAGGCGTCGCCATTGTCGTGTTTGACTATCTTGTAGGGCATGAGGTCGAGGTCCTTCTGCACCTCTTTCTCCTCGAAGCGGCGGCCGATCAGGCGCTTCACCGCGTACAGGGTATTCTTGGCGTTGGTGACGGCCTGGCGCTTGGCCGATGCGCCGCACAAAACCTCCCCGTCCTCCTGGTAGGCGACGATGGACGGCGTGGTGCGCGCGCCTTCGGAATTCTCGATGACCTTGGTCTGGCCGCCTTCCATGATGGCGACGCAGGAGTTGGTCGTTCCCAGGTCGATGCCGATGATCTTAGCCATATTGTGTACCTCGATGAGTGAATTGAGCTTATCGGAAATATGGGGTTGAATCCCCGGGCTTCAAGCGTCTTTTGCTTTTGAAACGGTCACCAGAGCCGGGCGCAGGACGCGTTCGTGCAGCAGGTAGCCCTTTTGCATCACGTTCACTACCTGGTTGGGCTCGCCCGGGTGCGGCACCATGGTCATCGCCTGGTGCTTGTGCGGGTCGAATTTCTCGTTGACCGGATTGATTTCCCTGAGGCCCGCCTTTTCGAACACGGCATTGAGTTGCCTCAAGGTCAGCTCGACCCCGCTCTTCAGGCCCTCCAGCGTGACATTTTCGATTGCCAGCGCCGCCTCCAGGCTGTCCCGGACCGGCAGCAGCGCTTCGGCCAGGTTTTCCACGCCATACTTGTGCGCGCTGGCGATGTCGGCCTGGGCACGCTTGCGCAGGTTCTCGGTCTCGGCCTTGGCGCGCAGCCAGGAATCCAGATGCTCCTGGGCTTTTTGCTCGACCTGACGCAGTTGCTCCTCCGGACTGGGCGCCGTTTCCGGTTTTGCCCCGGGACCGGCATCGGTTGCAGGTGCGGTTGCATTCTGGCCAGCTGAGGCCTGGGAATAGTCAGGTTCTTGATCCGCCATCGCTAATCTCTGGTTTCGTAGATGCTGCCTCAGAACGCCTGAAACAGCCTCTCAATTAGGGGAGTTTGAGAGAACGTGCCCTCTCATTTTGTATTTTGTAACAGGTTCTTAATGACCCTTCGACAGATGGGGACAAGTCAGGGCATTTCAAGGGGGGGTGGGGAAATCCGGCGCAGAGAAGACTTCGTCGCCCGCTGGCCGAACAGGGTGACACCTGGATTCTAGAGGGGGGCGCCCAAGGCAAGCGCGCGTCGGCGCGATTGTTCCAGTTCGTCCGGGCTTGCGTCGGCGCGGTCCCAGCCCTGCAAGTGCTCCTGGGCGATTTGCGCCAGCGCCCGGATCCAGGCGTCGCTTTCATTGAGGCAGGGGATGGCGTGGAATTCCTTGCCGCCTGCCTTGAGGAACCCGGCCTTGCCCTCTATGCCAATTTCCTCCAGCGTCTCCAGGCAGTCCGCGACGAAGCCGGGGCAGACGACATCGACGCGGCGCAGCCCCTGTTTGCCCCATTGCGCCAGCGTCGCCGCGGTATAGGGTTGGAGCCATTCGGCGCGGCCGAAGCGCGACTGGAAGCTAAGCTGATACTGTTCCGGCGCGAGCGCCAGCGCCCCGGCCAGCAGCCGCGCGGTCTTTTGGCATTCGCAGTGGTAAGGATCGCCGCGTTCCAGCGTGTAGCGCGGCAGCCCGTGAAAACTCATCAGCAGCCTGTCGGGCTTGCCATGCTGTGCCCAGTGCTTGCGCACGCCTTCTGCCAGCGCCGCGACGTAGGCGGGGTGGTCGTGAAAGTGCTTGACCATGCGCAGTTCGGGAATGTTGCGCGTCCGCTTGAAGAAATCGGATACCGCGTCAAACGCGGTTGCAGTGGCGCTTGCAGCGTATTGCGGGTAAAGCGGCAGGACCAGAATGCGCTCGCAACGCTGCTGTTTCAACCGGGAGAGCACCGAATCGATCGAGGGATTGCCATAGCGCATGGCGTAGTCCACCACCGGCGCGGACCGGCCCTGCGCGCCCAAATAGCCGCGCAGGAGCTTTGCCTGGCGCTCGGTATGCAGTTTGAGCGGCGAGCCGTCCTGGTCCCAGATCTTCGCGTATTTCGCCGCCGCTTTGGCCGGACGCAGGTTGAGGATGATGCCGTTCAGGATCAGCCACCACAGCGGCCTGGGGATTTCTACCACGCGCGGATCGGACAGGAATTCCTTCAAGTAGCGGCGCACCGCCGCAGTCGTCGGCGCCTCCGGCGTACCCAGGTTGACCAGCAGGATCGCGCTGCGCGCCGGCGTGCCGTGCGCATAGACTGGTTCGGCCAGGAAAGGCATGGGCAGTCGCCGCAGGGGGATTAGTTGCTGGAAAGCGCGCTCGAGAGCAGCTTCGCGGTGATGTCGACGATGGGGATGACGCGTTCGTAAGCCATGCGCGTCGGGCCGATCACGCCCACAGTGCCGACCACTTGTCCGTCCACGGTGTAGGGGGCGGTGACCACGCTGCACTCGTCGAGCAGCGAGGCGCCGGATTCGCCGCCGATGAAAATCTGCACGCCTTGCGCGCGCGTGCTCATGTCGAGGATCTGCACGAACATGGTTTTTTTCTCGAACAGCTCGAACAACTCGCGCAGCCGCGCCATGTTGGACGCAAGGTCGGTCGAATCGAGCAGGTTTTTTTCGCCCGAGATGACGTAGTTCTCGGTGGTTTCGATCGAGGCCTGGTCGCCCGCTTCCAGCGCTGCCGTCATAAGCGCGGTCATGTCGTGGTGCAGTTGCTTCAGCTCCTGCTGCACGCGCGCGCGGATGTCGTCGAAGGTAAGCCCCGCATAGTTCTGGTTGAGGAAGTTCGCCGCCATAGTGAGCTGCGCCGGCGTATAGGCCTTTTCGGTGAACAGGATCCGGTTTTGCACATTCCCGTCCGGGGTGACGATGATGAGCAGGACGCGCTTTTCCGAAAGCGCGAGAAACTCGAGGTGGCGGAATGCAGCGCTCTTGCGCCGCGGCGAGGCCACGACACCGGCAAAATGGGAAAGCTGCGACAGCAGTTGCGAGGCCGAACTGATCAGGCGCTGCGGGTTGTCGGGATGCAGATTGCCTTCGATCTGGCTCAATTCAACCTGCTCCAGCGGCTTGATGGTGAGCAGGGTATCGACAAAAACGCGGTAGCCGCGCGGCGTGGGTATGCGCCCGGCAGAGGTGTGGGGGCTGGAGATGAAGCCCAGTTCCTCCAGATCCGACATGATATTGCGGATGGTCGCGGGCGACAGGTCCAGGCCGGAATACCGCGACAGCGCGCGCGAGCCCACCGGCTGGCCTTCGGCGATGTAGCGTTCCACCAGGGTTTTGAGCAGGATCTTGGCGCGGCGGTCGAGCATGTTCTATTCTACCCAAAATTTCCGCGTCTTCATCAACACGAGATGGGGACGATGTGGTTTAATTTCAACGTGATGCCGCCCGCCTTCAAAACAGTTGCCGTGATCGGCCGCTACAATACCGCCGAAATCGCCGAGTCGCTCCTGGGTTTGGCGACCCTGTTGCAGCAACGCGGCTGCGCCGTGCTGATCGAAAAAGAAACCGCAGCCAATATCGGCGGGAACGGTTTTGCCAGCGGCGACTACGCCGCCATCGGCGCCCAGGCCGACCTCGCCGTGGTGCTGGGTGGCGACGGCAGCATGCTCTCGGCCGCGCGTCACCTGGCTGCCCACGGGGTGCCTCTGGTCGGCGTCAACCAGGGGCGGCTGGGCTTCATGACCGACATCGCATTCTCGCACATGCGGGAAACCATCGAGCTGCTGCTCTCCGGCCAGTACACCGTGGGAGAGCGCACCATGCTCGAGGCCCAGGTGCTGCGCGGGGAGAAGGAGATTTTCCGCACCCAGGCGCTCAACGACATCGTCGTCAACAAGGGCGCCACCGGACGCATGATCGAGTTCCTGGTGCACATCGACGGCCAGTTCGTATACGATCTGCGCTCCGACGGCATCATCGTGGCCACCCCTACCGGCTCCACGGCATACGCGCTTTCATCCAATGGGCCCATCCTGCAGCCCAACCTTCCCGGTATGGCTCTGGTTCCGGTTTGCCCGCATACGCTGTCCAACCGCCCGATCACCGTGAGCGACCGGTGTGTGATCGAGATTACCATCAAGCAGCGCGCCATCGGGGCGCGCCTGCATTTCGATGGTCAGCCGCATTCCGAGCTGGCGGCCGACGACAAGGTGATCGTGCGCCGTGCGGCGCATTCCATCCGCTTTGTCCATCCGCCCGGATACAGCTACTACGCCATGCTGCGCGAGAAGCTGCACTGGAGCGAAATGTAAACATGCTGCGGACGCTCAGCATCCGCGACTTCGTCATCGTCGATTCGCTCGAACTCGAATTCGACCCCGGCTTCACCGTGCTCACGGGCGAAACCGGTGCCGGCAAATCCATCCTCATCGATGCGCTGGCGCTGACCCTGGGCGAGCGCGGCGACGCCGGCGTGGTGCGCACCGGCTGCGAGCGTGCCGACATCAGTGCCGAGTTCGATATACAAGCGCTGCCCGAGCTCGCCGAATGGCTGCGCGCAGCCGAACTCGAGGGCGATCCCGGCTCAGTCCTGCTGCGCCGGGTGGTCGACAAAAGCGGGCGCTCGCGCGCTTTCGTCAATGGCAGGCCGGCCACGCTTGGCCAGTTGCGCGAGGCCGGCGAGTGGCTGCTGGACATCCATGGCCAGCATGTGCACCAGTCCCTGCTCAAGACGGACGCCCAGCGCGAACTGCTGGACGCGCACGCCGGGCTCGCGCCGCTCGCGGCCGAGGTCGCGGCGGCTTATCGGCAATGGCAGAAGCTGGCGCAGGCGCGGAGCGAGTACGAAACCCATGCGGCGCAGCGCAATGCCGAACGCGAGCAACTGCAATGGCAGGTGCAGGAACTCGAGCAGCTGGCCCTGCAGCCCGGCGAATGGGACGCGGTGCAGGCCGAGCACACCCGTCTGGCGCATGCCGCCGGCCTGATAGAGGGCGTGCAGGCGGCGCTCGATACCCTGTCCGAGGCCGATGCCGCCTGCCTGCCGCTGCTATCGGGCACGGGCGCGCGGCTGGAGGCCCTGCTCGGCTACGACGCGCACCTGCGGGAAGCGCTCGAGTTGATCCGCTCGGGCGAGACGCAGGTGCAGGAGGCGGTATATGCGCTGCGCCATTACGCGGATCGCGTCGAACTGGATCCGCAGCGGCTCGCCGCGGTGGAGGCGCGCATGGAGGCGATCCACGGCAGCGCGCGCAAGTTTCGCCTGGCGCCGCCGGAACTGCCGGAACACCTGCGCCGGCTGCAGGCGCGTTTGGCCGAGCTCGAGATCGCCTCCAATCTGGAGGCATTGGTGAAACAGGAGCAGCAGGCGCGCACGAGCTACTTCGAACTGGCCGCCAGGCTGAGTGCGGGCAGGAAAAAGGCTGCGGCCAAGCTCGGCAAGGAGGTCACGCAGGCGATGCAACAGCTCGCCATGGCCGGGGGCAAGTTCGAAGTGGCGTTCACCCCCTATCCGGCGGAAGGCAGCGTACATGGCGTGGAGCTGGTCGAGTTTCTGGTCGCGGCCAATCCGGGGGTGGAGCCGCGAGCGCTCGCCCGGGTGGCCTCCGGCGGTGAACTGTCGCGCATCAGTCTTGCGATCCAGGTCATCACCAGCAAGGCGGCGCTGGTGCCGACCCTGATTTTCGACGAGGTGGACGCCGGCATAGGCGGCGGCGTGGCCGAAATCGTCGGCCGCCAACTCAAGATCTTGGGGCGCGAACGCCAAGTGCTGTGCGTCACCCACCTGCCTCAGGTAGCCGCCCAGGCCGACCAGCAATGGTCGGTGAGCAAATTCGGCACCGAGGGCAGGGTGAAGACCACGGTCTCGGTGCTCGACCAGAAAGCGCGCGTCGAGGAGGTCGCTCGCATGCTGGGCGGAACCGCGATTACCGCGACCACGCGCAAACATGCAGCGGAAATGCTGAGTCTGCGCTAAGCTTACGGACGGACGCGGATTGTTTCAACAAAAAGGGAGGGGATGATGAGAGAGTTGAAGCCGTTCAAATTCGCGGCCGGTTCGGCGCGGGTAATATCGATGGTGGTGCTGGCGGTGATACTCGTCTGCGCTTACGTTGCGCTGGATTTTTATACCAGTGGACAGCAGAATGCGAGCATGGTGGAAGGACGCGGCGGCGCCATCGTCGATGCGCTGTCCCGCTACAAACGCGAAACCGGCGGCCTGCCCGATGCGCTGGAGAAACTTGCGCCCAAGTACGTGCCGGCGCTGCCGAAGTGTCCCAACGGCCAAGCCTACGCGTACAAGCCGGCGGCGGCCGAATATACGCTCGGCTGTCAGGAAGTCCTGTTCAAGTCCAAGCCCTATCAGTACGATTCGAAATCGCGGGCGTGGAGCGGCTAGCAAATACGCGAATCGGCGCCAGGGCGCAAGGCCCTGCGCCGGGACTGCGACTACCGGGATGCGGGGCACGGTTTGTGCCGCTACCTGCTTTGGGCTAGAATGCGCGTTCTTTTAGGCGCGTAGCTCAGCTGGTTAGAGCATCACCTTGACATGGTGGGGGTCGTTGGTTCGAGTCCAATCGCGCCTACCAAATTTTCTCCCGGTAGATCAATGAAACAAGGGTCCGCAGAGACTCGCCGGTGACGAATTTGGGGCACATGCGCAGGTCGTCATCATCAATCCTGAAATAATCTTCATCGAGCAAGACGTTTGCTTCCGGCACGTCCGGCTCGGGTGTTATCGGTTATTTTTGATCTAGCGCAAGCTTATCAGCTTCCGTTGTGGCAGCGTAAACCGGTCGTTTAACGTGAGGAGGGTTTCATGAATCTGAAAACCAAGGTCGTATTCGCAATGCTGGTTGCTGCGCTGACAGTCGGCGCGGCGTATGCCCAGCAGCCGATCGTCATCAAGTTCAGCCATGTCGTCGCCGAGGATACGCCCAAAGGCAAGGGCGCCCTGAAATTCAAGGAGCTCGTCGAAGCGCGCACCAAGGGCCGGGTCAAGGTCGAGGTTTATCCGAACAGCCAGCTGTTCAAGGACGGCGAAGAGATGCAGATGCTGCAGTTGGGTAACGTGCAGATGCTCGCGCCTTCGGTGTCCAAGTTCGGCCCGCTCGGTGCGCGCGAATTCGAAGTGTTCGACCTGCCTTACATTTTCGACAACAACAAAGACTTGCACAACGTGACTCAGGGCCGAATCGGCCAGCAGTTGTTCAAGAAGCTGGACAACAAGGGCATCATCGGTCTGGCCTACTGGGATAACGGATTCAAGGAGATGAGCGCCAACAAGCCGCTCAGAACGCCGGCCGATTTCCGCGGCCTGAAGATGCGCATCCAGTCCTCCAAGGTGCTCGACGGCCAAATGCGCGCGCTGGGTGCGACGCCGCAGATCATGGCATTTTCCGAGGTCTATCAGGCACTGCAGACCGGCGTCGTGGATGGCACCGAGAATCCCCCCTCCAACCTCTATACGCAGAAAATGCACGAGGTGCAGAAGTATCTGACGCTGTCGGACCACGGCGTCGTCGAGTACGCGGTGATCGTCAACAAAAAGTTCTGGGAAGGTTTGCCTGCCGACATCCGCGCGACGCTCGAAGGCGCGATGAAGGACGCCACCGCTTACACCAATGACATTGCCAAGCAGCAGAACGACGAGGCTCTGGAAAAGGTGAAGGCCTCGGGCAAGACGCAGATCATCACGCTGACGCCGGAAGAGAAGAAGGCCTGGAAAAAGGCGGTGCTGAAAGTGCACCGGGATAACGAAGCCACCATCGGCAAGGATCTGATCCAGGAAATTTACAAAGACACAGGATTCGATCCGAACAAGCTGTAATTCAAGACGGGGCCGCCGTCGCTCATCCACGGTGACCCCAGGAGGAGGGCGAGCTTGAACAAGGTGCTCAACCATCTGGAGGAGTGGCTGATCGCGTTCATGATGGGCGCCGCGACCATCGTCATCTTCGTTTCCGTGGTGCACCGCTATGCGTCGGGCATACCGTGGCCGGCGCTGCAGGACTGGCTGCTCACCACCAACCTGAGTTGGGCCCAGGAACTGTGCATCTACATGTTCATCTGGATGGCCAAGTTCGGCGCCGCCTACGGCGTGCGCACCGGCATCCACGTCGGGGTTGACGTCCTGATCAACCAACTGCAGCCGAAGATGCGCGCCAGGTTCATCATTTTCGGCCTGCTCAGCGGAGCCCTTTTTACCGGCATCGTCGGCACGCTCGGCGCCAAGTTCGTGTGGGAAATTGCGCATACGGATCAGGTCTCGCCCGACATGGAACTGCCGATGTGGATCGCCTTTCTCGCGATTCCCTGCGGCTCCTATCTGATGTGCTTTCGCTTCCTTCAGGTCACGTGGTCATTCTTGAAGACCGGCCAGTTGCCGCACCACGATCACGGCTACGTCGAGGGTATCGAACCAGTCAGGGACGAGGACATCGCCCCCTACGCGCTGAAGGACAACCTGCACCCGGCCGAGGCGAAGACGGGGGATGCGAAATGACTGCGGCCATCATTTTCGTCCTGTTGTTCGCGCTCATGCTGACCGGCATGCCGGTGTCGATTTCGCTCGGGCTCACGGTGCTGACGTTCCTGTTCACCATGACCGACGTTCCGATCGAATCGGTGGCGCTCAA
>DAIRFM010000269.1:0-3386 GCA_036795025.1 Burkholderiales bacterium
TTCTCGTCCGTACGCAATCGGCGATCCGCGCGGACGGTTTTTCGTCCGCGCAAAATGGAAACAGTACGACAACGGGGGCGCGATTTAAGTCGCTACGTATATGTTAAAATTCGCTTATTGCCATCAAGCTACAAGAATAAGACACTCATGTTAAAGCAGCGCACCCTAAAAACTGCTATTCGCGCCACCGGCGTCGGGCTGCATTCGGGCGAGAAGGTGGAATTGACGCTGCGTCCGGCGCAGCCGAACACGGGCATCGTGTTCAGGCGCCTGGATCTGCCGCAGCCGGCGGACATATGCGCCGACGCCTACAAGGTCGGCGACACGCGCCTGTGCAGCACGCTGGAAGACGGCAAAGTAAAGGTGGCGACGGTGGAGCACCTGATGTCGGCTTTCGCCGGGCTGGGCGTGGACAATGCCTATGTCGACCTCACCGGGGCCGAGGTGCCCATCATGGACGGCAGCGCCTCGCCTTTCGTGTTCCTGCTGCAGTCGGCGGGCATCGTGGAGCAGCCGGTAGCCAAGCGCTTCATCCGCATCAAGAAAGCGGTGGAAGTAAGAGAAGGCGACAAATGGGCGCGCTTCGAGCCCTACGCCGGCTTCAAGCTGTCTTTTTCCATCGTTTTCAACCATCCGGTGTTCGACAAGTCCAGTCAGGATGTGGTGGTCGACTTCGCCGAGACTTCCTATGTCAAGGAGGTGGCGCGGGCGCGCACCTTCGGCTTCATGCAGGATGTGGAAAGCCTGCGCGCCAGCGGCTTGGCCATGGGCGGAAGTCTGGACAACGCCGTGGTGATGGACGAATACCGGGTGCTGAACGCCGATGGCCTGCGCTATGCCGACGAATTCGTGAAGCATAAGATACTGGACGCAATCGGCGACCTGTATCTGCTGGGCCATCCCGTGATCGGGGCGTTTTCGGCCCATAAGTCCGGCCACGGCCTGAACAATGCCCTGCTGCGCGCCACCTTGGCACAGGCCGATGCGTGGGAGTATGTGAGCTTCGAGCACGCCGAGGACGCACCGGCCGGGCTCACCCGTTTTCTCGCCCAACCGGCCTGATCCGCGGCGTGTTCTAGTTTTTTTTTCGCTCGACCATTTCTGTAACGGCTTGTTTGAGTCTTGAATCCGGCAGGCGCTTGGCCAGGGCTTCCAGGCTTTCGGCCCCGGCCAGGCTGAGCTTGGCCTGCTTTCGAATCTGCTCTTTCCGGGGTTCCTGGCGGGGTTGCACTTGAAGACGAATTCCGGTAACCTGCACCCCGCGCTTGGAAAAATCGTTGACCAATCGCGGACTTAGCAATTTAAGCTTAGCTGCGATAGCGTTGTTTTCGGCGAAAATAACGACATTTTCCTGCTTATAATTTACGATCGACGAACATCGCAACAACTGCTGCGGCACGAGTTCGCTGTAGATGCGCCGCAATTCGATGAGCCGCTCCGCCTGGGGCAGCAACGCCGCAATGCCAGCGGCCGAGTCCAGGTAGGCGCGAAGATTCTTGGAATGCATGGAGTTATCTCTCGGAGGGGAACATGCATATTATTCTCGTATCGAACCGGCTGGCAACGGCCAAATCGATTTCGCTGAGTGTCCGCCATCTGTTGCTGGGGATGGCGCTGCTGGCGGCCACCATCGTGGTCCTTTCCAGTTCCATGTTCTATCTGGTAGTCCGCCACGCGGCGGAGGTCAAGCTGCCGCTGCTGCAGACGCTGCTGTTGTCGGCGCAGGAACAGCAGACCCAGAATGCCAAGGATTTCATGCGCCAGAACCTGAACGCCATGGCGGTCAGGCTGGGTCAGATGCAGGCACAGCTGATACGCCTGGACGCGCTGGGCGAGCGCCTGTCGGCGCTCGCCGGCATCAAGCCGCAGGAATTTCGCATGAACGAGCCGCCCGGCCGCGGCGGCGCGCTGCCCACCAGCATCCCGGCACAAGACCTGTCCATGAACGAGCTTAGCTGGCAACTCGACGCGCTTTCCCGGCATATGGAAAACCGCTACGACTACATGGGCATTCTCGAAAACCGGCTGTTCGACGCCAAGGTGAAGAAGAAACTCATGCCGACGGTCAAGCCGGTGGACGTGGACTGGAACGCGTCCAGCTTCGGCTGGCGCATCGATCCAATCACCGGACAGAACGCCATGCACGAGGGCGTCGATTTTCTGGTCGACACCGGCACCCCCATCCACGCCGCGGCCGACGGCCTGGTCGTGGTCGCCGAATTTCATCCCCAATATGGCTATGTGGTCGATATTGACCACGGCAACGACTTTACCACCCGCTACGCTCACGCATCCAAGCTGCTGGTCAAAGCCGGCGACCTGGTGCAGCGCGGCGCGATAATCGCCGAGTCCGGATCCACCGGCCGCTCTACCGGGCCGCACGTGCATTTCGAAGTGCGCTACAAGGGCGTCGCACAGAATCCGAATCGCTTCCTGCAGGTTTCTGCCGCCACCGCCAGGGCAAAATGAGTGCGACCTGAAGGGTGAGGGAGCTGGGCGCAAGCCGGCTGCATCACGGCTGTCGCTGCTGTGTTATCGGATTCGACGCGCGCCCAGGCACGTCCCCGTTTCACTCCGCTTCCTCGGGTTTGACCGCGCGTTGAAAAAAGGGGGCACGCCCCCTTTCGTGTTCCCCAAATTGGAGGCTGGTGAAAAACGCTTTCCTCCGGTGGAACTCGTTACCCCAACCTCGCTTCGCGCACGGGAAGCGCATTTCAGCAGCCGGCTAACTCCTCCCGCCGTTTAGGGCGCGGTAGGCATGGTAAAATTTGCGTCCTTTCTCCGATCTTCCCCATCTTTTAATGTTCACCCGCATCCTGACTCGCATTTTCGGCAGCCGTAACGACCGGCTGATCAAGCGTTATAACAAGACGGTGCAGCGCATCAACGCGCTGGAGCCTGCCATTTCCGCGTTGTCGGACGATGCTCTGCGCGCCAAGACCGCGGAGTTCAAGGAGCGGCTGGCCAAGGGCGAGGTGCTGGACGACGTGCTGCCCGAGGCGTTTGCCGTGGTGCGCGAAGCCGGCAAGCGCGTGCTCAACATGCGCCATTTCGACGTGCAACTGGTCGGCGGCATGATCCTGCACGCCGGCAAGATTTCCGAGATGCGCACCGGCGAGGGCAAGACCCTGGTAGCGACGCTGCCGGCCTACCTGAATGCGCTATCGGGCCTGGGCGTGCACATTGTCACGGTGAACGATTACCTGGCGAGCCGCGACGCCGACTGGATGGGCCGCGTCTATCGTTTCCTCGGACTCTCGGTCGGGGTGAACCTGTCGCAGAGCGCCGCCGACGTGAAGCAACAGGCCTACGCCGCCGACATCACTTACGGCACCAACAACGAGTTCGGCTTCGACTACCTGCGCGACAACATGGCGATGCAGGTG
>DAIRFM010000037.1:0-6656 GCA_036795025.1 Burkholderiales bacterium
TTGAGCGCGTGCGCATGGCCCTGCGAGCCGTAGCCGACGATGGTCACTTTCTTGCCCTTGATGAGCGAAAGGTCGGCGTCCTTGTCGTAATAGACTTTCATGGTTTCCTCTCTGAAAAAGCGTGAGACGCTGGGTATGAGTCGCGAGGCGGGAAACCCCGGCCGGGTTTCCGCTCCATACGCTTCACGCCCCACTCCTCACTAGATTCTAAGCACCCGCTGGCCGCGGGAGATGCCGGATGCGCCGGTGCGCGCCGTCTCGAGAATGGCGCTGCGGCCGAGCGCCTCGATAAAGGCATCCAGCTTCTGCCCGGTGCCGGTGAGCTCGATGGTGAAGGTATCTTCGGACACGTCGATGATGCGTCCGCGGAAAATATCCGACATGCGCTTCATGTCGTCGCGTTCCTTGGCGCCGGCGCGCACCTTGATCAGCATCAGTTCGCGCTCGATGTGCGGCGCCTCGAACAGATCCACCACCTTGACCACCTCGACCAGCTTGTTCAGCTGCTTGGTGATCTGCTCGATCACATCGCCCGAGCCCGAGGTGACGATGGTCATGCGCGACAGCGATGCGTCCTCGGTAGGCGCAACGGTGAGCGATTCGATGTTGTAGCCGCGGGCGGAGAACAGCCCGGAAACGCGCGACAGCGCGCCGGCCTCGTTCTCGAGAAGAATGGATATGATGTGTCGCATGGGTGCCGGTGTCGACGGTGGGTTGCGGAGCATTTACAATTCTTCGGCCAGGATCATCTCGGTGAGGCCCTTGCCGCCTCCGACCATCGGATAGACGTTTTCGGTCTGGTCGGTCATGAAATCCATGAATACCAGTTCGTCCGTGCGTTTGAACGCCTCCTTCAGCGCCGGCTCGACATCGGCCGGTTTCTCAATGCGGATGCCGACGTGGCCGTAGCTCTCTGCGAGCTTGACGAAATCGGGCAGCGCATCCATGTAGGATTCCGAGTAACGGTTGCCGTGGAAGAACTGCTGCCACTGCCGCACCATGCCCATGTAGCGGTTGTTGAGATTGACCACCTTGATCGGCAAGCGGTACTGCTTGCAGGTCGAGAGTTCCTGGATGCACATCTGGAAGCTCGCCTCGCCGGTGACGCAGGCCACGGTGGCGCCGGGATTGGCCATCTGCACGCCCATCGCCGCGGGCAGGCCGAAGCCCATGGTGCCGAGGCCCCCGGAATTGATCCAGCGGCGCGGTTTGTCGAACTTGTAGAACTGCGCCGCCCACATCTGGTGCTGGCCGACGTCGGAAGTGATGAAGGCGTCGCCCTTGGTAATTTCGTACAGTTTCTCCAGAACGAACTGAGGCTTGATGATTTTGCTGTTGCGGTCGTAGCGCAGGCAATCCTTGGTCTTCCACTGCGCGATCTGCGCCCACCAGGCACTGATCGCCTTCGGCTCGGGGCGCTGCTTGCCCGCCTCGATCAGCTTGATCAGGTCGTCGAGCACGTCGGGCACATGGCCGACGATGGGCACATCAACCTTCACGCGCTTGGAGATCGAGGACGGATCGATATCGATGTGAATGATCTTGCGCGGCACCTGGCCGAAATGCGCCGGGTCGCCGATGACGCGGTCGTCGAAGCGCGCGCCGATCGCCACGAGCACGTCGCAGTTTTGCATCGCCATGTTGGCCTCGTAGGTGCCGTGCATTCCCAGCATGCCGACAAAATGCTTGTCGGTCGCAGGAAAGCCGCCCAGCCCCATGAGGGTGTTGGTGCAGGGAAAGCCCAGCATTCTCACCAGCTTGGTGAGCTGGGGGGCGGCGTCAGACAGGATCACACCGCCGCCGGCATAGATCATCGGGCGCTTGGCTTCGATCAACAACTGCGCCGCCTTCTTGATCTGCCCCGGATGACCCTTGACCACCGGATTGTAGGAGCGCATCGAGATCGTTTCCGGATACTCGAACTTGCACTTGGCGACGGTGATGTCTTTAGGGATGTCGACCAGCACCGGCCCCGGGCGTCCGGTCGTAGCGAGGTAAAAGGCCTTCTTGATGGTAATGGCGAGATCCTTGACGTCCTTCACCAGGAAATTGTGCTTTACGCACGGGCGGGTGATGCCCACCGCATCACATTCCTGGAACGCATCCAGCCCGATGGCATGGGTCGGCACCTGGCCGGAGATGATCACCATCGGGATCGAATCCATATAGGCGGTGGCAATGCCGGTCACGGCGTTGGTGACGCCGGGTCCCGAGGTCACCAGCGCGACGCCGACTTTGCGGCTTGAACGGGAATACCCGTCGGCGGCATGCGTGGCACCCTGCTCGTGGCGCACCAGCACGTGCTTGACCTTGTTCTGCTTGAACAACTCATCATAGATGAACAAGACCGCACCGCCGGGGTAGCCGAACACGTACTCGACTTTTTCCGCCTGCAGACACTTGATGAGGATTTCCGCGCCCGATAATTCCATGATTCCCGCTGGGTTTTACCGAAATCCTTGAACACTAATGCTTGCCCCTCATTTGGTCAAGAATTTTTTGTTGCGCCGCAACTTCATCGCCGCAGCGATTTAGGCAACGCAACTTCGGGTTAACCACTAGAATTCAGTTATCTTTCGAGGATATCATCCTGGCTTCCCGCAACGAACTTTCCGAGTTTCTCGCCACCATCGAACGTCGAGCCTACAAGCAGGCGCGATACGCCGTGCGCGACGAGCAAGCGGCTTTGGATGTCGTGCAGGACTCGATGCTCAAGCTGTCGGAAAAATACGGCGCCAAACCACTGGCGGAACTGCCCATGCTGTTCCAGCGTATCCTGCAGAACACGATTCGCGACTACTACCGTCGCTACAAGGTGCGCGCAACGTGGACCACACAGCTATCCTCGATGCTGACCGGCAAGGATGGCGGGGAGGAGGCCGATCCGCTGGAAACTTTGGCGCCGGCGGAGGGTTCGAATCAGGCACTGGGGCCATCCGATCACCTGGAAAAATCGCAACTTATTGTTCTAATTGAGGATGAGCTGAAAAAGCTGCCACCACGTCAACGCGAGGCCTTCGTGCTGCGTTACTGGGAAGAGTTGGACGTTGCCGAGACCGCCCAAGCCATGAGGTGTTCGGAGGGCAGCGTCAAGACCCATTGCTCGCGCGCCGCGCATACATTGGCCACCGCACTCAAGCGCAAGGGGGTTACATTATGAATGAAAGCAAATTCGGCCACCAAATCAAGCAACAACTCGACCAGGCGCTCGATCTCGAACCGGCCACGCTGAATCGGCTGAAAGTCGCGCGCGAGCAGGCCCTGGCGCGCCAGCGCATGACCGAACCCGCGTTTGCGCTGGCTTGGGCGGATGCCGTTGTCGGGCGCCTGTCGGGCAACCCGGCCTCGGCGAGCATTGCCCTGGCAGGCGCCGCCCTGATCCTTGCGCTCGTCGGCATCCAGTTCTGGCAGCAAACGCCGACGGTGGAGGAGATCGAGGAAATCGACGCCGCACTCCTGACCAGCGACCTGCCGATCAACGCCTACCTCGACAAGAGCTTCGATACATGGCTAAAGCGCTCGCAGCACTGACGCTCTGGCTGTGCATCGCCCTCTCCGCCTTCGCCGCAGCAGCTGACAAGAAACAGCCGGATTGGTCGCAGCTCACGCCCGAGCAGCAGCAGATTCTGGCCCCGCTGGCGAGCGATTGGAACAAACTCGATGATCGCCCGCGCAAGAAGTGGCTGCTGACGGCCAAGCGTTATCCCAAAATGAAGCCGGAACAGCAACTGCGACTGCAGACGCAGATGAAGGACTGGGCCAAGCTGACGCCGCAACAACGCACCATCGCGCGCGAGAACTATAAAAAGCTGGCGAAGCAACCTCCGGAAAAACGTGAAGCGGTGAAGCAGAAATGGCAGGAACACCAGCAGCGGAAGCAGGCTCCCCCGAACAGCGCCCCGCCCTCGCCGGCTGTCCCAGGCGCCCCACCTTCGCCGGCTGCCTCAACCGCCCCGCCCTCGCCGGCTGCCCCAAGCGGGGATAAGGCAGCACCGCTCTTGGCGCCTGCCAGTCCAACGCGCTGACGTGCGCGGCCACGCCGGCGCAGTTGCGCGCACGGGCTACCCCTATCCCAGCATCAAACGCCGGCTCATCTGCATGGTGTATGAGTCGCTGCTCCTGCTCGGCATCGCGTTTTTCACCGGCCTGCTGTTCCTCGGCGCAACCGGCGCGAGCCCGAGCGGATGGCTGCGCCATGCATTCCAGGTCTATCTTTTCCTCGTGATCGGCCTGTACTTCGTCGGATCCTGGCGCCGCAGCGGGCAGACTCTGGCAATGAAAACCTGGAAGCTGCGTCTGGCCGGTGCAGACGGCGCCAGGATCACGCTGCGGCAAGCGATAGTGCGCTATGTCTGTGCCTGGCCCTGCCTGCTACTGGGCGGCATCGGCATTCTGTACGCGCCGTTCGACCGCGAACGCCGGTTCCTGCACGACCGGCTGGCTGGCACCAGCATCGTGAACAGTGAGAGTTGAGGAGCAAGACCTGCGCCCGGTTTCGACCTCACTCCTCACGCCTCATCTTCTTTCCACCCACCACATCATCAACATCGCACCGAACAGGAACAGCACGCTCGGCAACACGGCGGAGTAGAACGGCGCCCAGTTCTGGATGATGCCGACGGACGAGGACAGTCCATTGAGCAGGTGGAACAGCACCCCCAGCATGATGCCGGAGAAAATCTTTACCCCCATCCCGCCCGCGCGCACGTGGACGTAGGCGAAGGGCAGAGCCAGAGCCATCATCACCAGCGTAGCGAAGGGATAGAGCAGTTTCTTCCACATCGCGATCTCGTAGCGTTCTGTCTGCTGGCGGTTCTCCGATAGGTGGCGGGTAAACTGGTACAGGTTGATCGCCGACATTTTTTCCGGCTGCACCAGCAGCACCGACAGCAGGTCCGGCGTCAGCACCGAATGCCAGTCAGTCTCAGCGAGTCTGGACACGCTCGTGCCCCCGCCGTCGAAACGGGTCTGCGCCAAGCCGCTCAAGCGCCAGGTATTGGCCCCCTTGAACTCGCCGCGCTCGGCATAGCTGATCGCGCGCAAGCGGTAATCGCTATCGAACTCGTAGATTTTCACGCCTTTGAGCGAGCTGTCGGGCATGACTTCGCGCACATTGACGAAGCGGAATTCGTCCTTTACCCAAAGCCCGGAACGGAACTCCTGCGCCACCACCGCGCTCATGGCGGAGAGGCGCAGTTGCTGTGCAGCGCGCTCGGCGAACGGCGTCACCAGCTCGCCAAAAGCAAAAGTGAGCACCACGAATATGGCGCCGATGCGCGCGAGCGCGGCACCCGCCGCGTAGGGCGACAGGCCGGAAATCCGCATCACCGTGTATTCGGAATTGGCGGCGAGCTGCGACAGGGCATAGAGCGTGCCGATCAGCACCGCGATCGGAGCAAGTTCGTAGACGTGCCCGGGCAAAGACAGCAACACGAACAGCAATACATGCTGCAGGCGGTAATTGCCCTTGCCCAGATAGTTGAGCTCGTTGATCAGGTCGAAGAAAGCAAACAGCATCAGGAAAGCGACCAGAACCAGCAGCGTCGCCGCGTAGATCTCGCGCGCGAGATACTTGCGCAGGACGATCAACGCCCTCTCCTGAACGCCGAGCTGATGCGCATGCGGCGGTAGAACAGCGCCAGCAACAGCACGAGCATGGCGACATGCACCGCCCACCAGCCTATATGGAAAGAAATCTTGCCCTGCGACACCCAGGCCTGGCTCACGCTGATCAGGTTGCTGTACACCATATAGGTGAGCAGCGCGAATACCAGATTGGTGGAGCGGCTGGCGCGCGGATTGACGAAGGCGAGCGGGATGGCAAGAAGGGCCAGGTTGAGCGCCCCCAACGGCAGGCCGATGCGCCACAGCAGTTCGGCCAGATTGCCTTGATGGGGCTCCGACAGCAGCGTTTGCGTGGACAGCGCGCGCGCCGGAATCTGCCCGGACTGGGCTTCGCGCGTCTCGATGCGCACCGCGTAGCGCTTGAATTCCATCACCCGGTATTCGGCGTCGCCCGGATTGCCCTCGTAGCGCCTGCCGTCGGCGAGCACGATGAAACGATCGCCATTGGCCGCCTTCTCCTCGAAACCGCGCCGGCTCACCATTACCCCCAGGCGGCCGTGCTGCATGGAAGTGACGAACACATTCTGCACGGTGCCCGAATCGCCGGCGACGCCCTCGACGAAGAACACGCGTTCCGCATTGGCGGATTCGCGGAACACCCCCGGCGCGATGCGCGACAACTCGTCGCGGCTGTCGAGTTGGCGCCGGTACTCCTCGCTCTGGTTATTCGCCCAGGGCGCGAGGAACAGCGACAGCAGCGCAATCACGAACACCAGCGGCGCAGCGAAGATCAGCACCGGCCGCACCCAGGCGGTGAGCGGCAGCCCCGAGCTGAACCAGATCACCATCTCCGAATCGCGGTAGCTGCGGCTGATGGTCATCAGCACCGAAATGAACAAAGTCAGCGACAGCAGCACCGGCAGGTAATTGAGCGCGGAAAAACCAAGCAGCGCGAGCACCGCCTCGGACAGGAGCTTGCCGCTCGCCGCCTGGCCGAGATAACGGATCAGTTGCGTGGTGAGGGTAATCGCAAACAGCGTGGCGAACACCGCAACCGCAAGATTGCCGAATTCGCGCAGCAGGGACCGCTG
>DAIRFM010000037.1:6756-9327 GCA_036795025.1 Burkholderiales bacterium
GCGTGGCGAACACCGCAACCGCAAGATTGCCGAATTCGCGCAGCAGGGACCGCTGAAAAATCGCCACTTAGGTTACCTAACAAGACGAGGGGACACGTCCCCTCGTGCTCCCCTGGATCGGCCCGTTGCAAAATTTATTTTGCAACGGGTACTAAAGAACGCCTCCGGTCCGGCTTCGCCTCGATGCCGCATCTCAGCGCAACGGCTTTGACTTGGCGGGAACAAAGCAGGGATAATCGGGCGTGGTTGATCGATAAAACTATAAGGAGTAGCCGGTGGAATTTAGCACAAAACGGGGTACCCCGGAGAAACGCGCCGCGCCCTGCATTGCCGTGGGCGTATATGCAGGACACAAATTGAGCGCGGCCGCCGAGACGCTGGACCGGGCATCGAAAGGTAGCGTGCGCGAGGTTGTGCGCCGCGGCGACATGGAGGGCAAACTCGGCTCCACGCTGCTCCTGTACCGGGTTCCGGGCGTCGCGGCCGAGCGCGTGCTGCTGGTCGGACTGGGCGACGAGGCGGCGTTGCACGAACGCGAATACCGCGAGGCAGCGCGTGCCGCGGTCAAGGCCGCGCAGGAAACCGGAGCCGGTTCGGCCACGCTGTGCTTCACCGAGATCCGGGTTGGCCGCCGCGACAGCGCCTGGAAAGCGCGCCAAGTGGCGCTGGTGGCTGCCGAATGCACCTACCGCTTCGAGTACATGAAAAGCAAGAAAAGCGACCCGCGCCCGCTCGCGAACATCGAGTTGCTGGCGGCGGCACGCGATGCGGCAGCAGTCGCGCGGGGCCTGCGCCAGGGCGCGGCCATAGGCGCGGGCGTGAGCCTGGCCAAGGACCTGGGCAATCTCCCGGGCAACGTCTGCACGCCGACCTACCTCGCCGAGCAGGCGCGGAAAATCGCCAGGGAATGGAAACTCGAGCTCGAGGTGCTGGAGCGCAAGGACATGGAGAAGCTGGGGATGGGGTCCCTGCTCTCGGTGGCGCAGGGCTCGCGCCAGCCGCCGAAGCTGATCGTGCTCAATTATGCCGGCGGTCCGAAAAAAGCAAAACCGGTGGTGCTGGTGGGCAAGGGCATCACGTTCGATACCGGCGGCATTTCGCTCAAGCCGTCGCCGGAGATGGACGAGATGAAATTCGACATGTGCGGCGCCGCAAGCGTGCTCGGCGCGCTGCGCGCCTGCGCCGAAATGAAGCTCAAACTCAACGTCGTCGGCATCATCCCGACCACCGAGAACATGCCGGGGGGCGCCGCGACCAAACCGGGAGACATCGTCACCAGCATGTCCGGACAGACGATCGAAGTGCTCAATACCGACGCCGAGGGTCGGCTGATCCTGTGCGATGCGCTGACCTATGCCGAGCGCTTCGAGCCCGAGGCCGTGGTCGACATCGCCACGCTCACCGGCGCCTGCGTGATCGCGCTGGGCCATGTCGCTAGCGGCCTGTACAGCAACAAAGAAGCCCTGGCGCGCGAATTGCTCGCCGCCGGCGATGAGGCCTACGATCGCGCCTGGCACATGCCGCTGTGGGACGATTACCAGGAGCAACTGAAAAGCAATTTCGCCGACATGGCCAATATCGGCGGCCGGCCGGCCGGCAGCGTCACCGCCGCCTGCTTTCTTTCGCGCTTCGCCAAGAAATTCGACTGGGCGCACCTGGACATCGCCGGCACCGCCTGGAAGTCGGGCAAGGACAAGGGCTCGACCGGGCGGCCGGTCGCGCTCCTGACCAGTTTCCTGATGAAACGGGCTGAAACAGCATGAGGGATGAGGAGAAAAACCGCCAGCGCATGGTTCCTCCGCCCGCCTTCCGCCTCCCTCACCAATGACGCGCATCGACTTCTACTTCGAGGCCGGGGACAAGCTGCAGGTCGCCTGCCGCCTGTCGGCCAAGGCGGCGCGGCAGAAGCTGCGGGTACTGATCTACGCCCCCGATGAGGCACAGGCACAGAGAATCGACAAAATGCTCTGGACCTGGCAGGCCACGGGCTTTCTGCCGCACTGCATGACGCGCAGCCCGCTCGCCGCGCAAACCCCGGTGCTCATCACCCACGACCCGGAGGACACACCGCACGACGAGGTGTTGCTGAACCTGCATTACGAATGGCCGCCCGCGTTCAGCCGCTTCCAACGGCTGGTGGAGATCGTCGGCCGCGACGACGAAGACCGCGCGGCCGCGCGCGGGCGCTTCCGCTTTTACCGCGACCGCGGCTACGAGATCGTAAATCACGACTTGTCCAAGGCCAATGGCTGAGCCGGAAGATCTGCTGAGCAAGGCCGACGCGCTGATGGCGCGCCACCGCCCGGCGCGGACGGGAGCCGAGCCGTACGCCGAGATTCCGCTGCTCGATGAAGTGGTGGACCTCCCTCCGGAGAACGACGATCCGCCGCTGCTGACCGAACTCGCGGGACCCGCGCCCGTGGACGAGGAGCAGATCGAGGCACTGACGGCGAGCATCCGCGCATCGCTGCTTGCCGAGTTGCAGCCCGAGATCGATACTCTGATCGAGGAGCGCCTGAAGCAAGGCTTGGCGCCGCTGGTGGAAAGAATAGTTGACGACCTGCGCGGCGA
>DAIRFM010000270.1:0-3351 GCA_036795025.1 Burkholderiales bacterium
GACCGGGCCGCGCCACTTCGTCACCTCGGCCGACAACCGGTTCCTGTACGTGTTGAGCGAACTGCTCGGCACGGTGACGACGTTCGCGCTGGACGGCAAGACCGGCCTGCTGACCGAGATCGGCTCGGCATCGGGGCTGCCGCCCGACACCAAGCTCGTGCCCGGCGCGCCGCGCGGGGGGGTCGGCGCACCGACCGCCGCGCCGCCGCGCAACCGGGACCGCGACATCTGGGCCGCGGACATCCACCTGACGCCGGACGGCAGGTTCCTTTACATCTCGGAGCGCACCGGCAGCACCCTGGGGGCGTTCAGCGTGAATGCAGATATCGGCAAACTGACTTACCTCGCCAGCACGCCCACCGAGAGCCAGCCGCGCGGATTCGCCATCGACGCGAAAGGCAGGTTCCTGGTCGCCTGCGGCGAAAAGTCGGACACGATTTCGGTGTATGCGATCGACCAGGCGAGCGGCGCGCTATCGCTGCTGCAGAAATACCCCGCCGGAAAAGGCGCCAACTGGGTCGAGATCGTCAGCTTCGACTGAGATCACCTGCCTAGGGCCTGTTCGGCACTTTGCTCATGGCGCGCTCGCTGATGGCGGTGATCGACAAGGACGGGTTGACCCCCGGGTTGGCGGAGATCATCGACCCGTCGCAGACGTACAGGTTGCGGTAGCCGAAGACGCGGTTGTCGCGGTCTATGACCCCCTCGGCGGCATCGCGCCCCATGCACGCGCCGCCGAGGATATGCGCCGTCGACGGAATGCCGAGCAGGGTTTCGCTGACCATCGCCACCGGTTTGCCGTGCACGATGGCGGCGTAGCGTTCCGAGAGGTCCAGCGCCTCGGGCATGAACGCAGTAGGCGCCGGGCCGACGTCGAGCCGCGTCGCCATGCCGAAGCGGCCGCGCGCGAGGCGCAGGGTGCTGTCCACGGTCTGCATGAATAGCAGCACCTGGGTGCGCTTGGCCCAGTCGTCCACGAACAGGACCTTCAGGTTCATCACCGGGTGCAGCAGCCAGTCGCCGAGCAGTTTGAGCAAGCGGACGAAGCCGTTCGGGTGGTACACGCGAGGCCCCATCAGCAGGCGCCAGAAACCCGAGCCGGCGGCGTAGCGCACCGGCTCCAGATGCGAGTTCTCGTCGGTATGCAGAATGGAGCCGATGGCGACCCCGTCGGAGAACACCGACTTGCCGTCGGGCACGGTCACCGGGATGAGCGCCTCCGAGTTGGTGCGCACGCCGTAGCCGAGCCGGTCCGACAGGCGCGGCAGCGAGGTCTGCTTCAGTTCGAGCAACAGCTCTACCGTGCCCAGCACGCCGCCTGCGAATACCGCGCCGCGGCAGCTCACCGTGCCGCCCGCGCCCTTGCGGGTGGCGCTGGGCTGCCAGTCCACGGCATAGCCGTCGGCGCCGTCGGCTGCTCCCAGCGGGCGCACGCCGGTGGCCAGGGACTCCGGCTGGATCACCGCGCCCTGTTGCTCCGCCAGGTAGAGGTAGTTCTTGTCCAGCGAATTCTTGGCGTTGTGGCGGCAGCCGGTCATGCAGCCGCCGCAGAAAATGCAGCCGGCGCGCTCCGGCCCCTTGCCGCCGAAATACGGATCGCTCACCGTCTCTGCCGGCTTGCCGAAGAACACCGACACCTCGGTCGCTTCGAAATGCTGCTCCATGCCGATCTGCCGCCCCAGTTCGCGCAGGGCGATATCGCCGGTCTCCAGGCGCGGATTGGTAGCCGCCCCGAGCATGCGCAAGGCCGTCCGGTAGTACGGTTGCAGCTCCGTCTCCCAGTCGGCCAGATGGGCCCACGAAGGCGAACTGAAGAAGTTCTTTTTCGGTATCGGCAGGGTGTTGGCGTAGACGAGAGACCCCCCGCCCACGCCCACGCCGGAGAGCACGCCCACGTGGCGGAAAAAGGTCAGCTTGAACAGGCCGAAGCAGCGCATGGAGGGCAGCCACAGCCAGCGCTTCAGGTCCCAGTTGGATTTCGGGAAGTCCGCCGCGCCGAGGCGCATCCCCTTTTCCAGCACCAGCACCCGGTAGCCTTTCTCCGTCAGGCGCAAGGCGGAGACGGAGCCGCCGAAGCCGGAGCCGATGATGACGTAGTCGTAGTCGAACGAAGCGCTGCTGTCGCTGGCCGGGTTTGCCATGAGCTTCTTCTCGTGACCTTGGATCGCCGCATTACAACAGACTACGCACAGGCGTGTCCATAAGGGCCCACGCGCGCTGGAGTCTCACCAAACGGTAGTAATTTCTTTCAGCTTGCGCAGCTTCGCGTCCGAAGTAACCAACGGCGCGCGGTGCAAGAGGGCGGTGGCCGCGATCAACCGGTCCGCCGGATCGCCATGCGAAAACGCATCCGATTGCGACAACACTGCGATCTCGGGTGTGATCGGCAACACATGAAGCCGCCGCGCGGCGATAAGGTCGTCGAGGAACTGCCGCGCATCCATGCCGGGATTGAGGCGGTCCCTGGCGATGAGCATGGCGATTTCCCACAGGCTGATGTCGCAGCAGGCGAGTTCGCGCGTCGCGGCCGCGAGGTCGATGGCCTTGCGGGCGCGGGCCGACAGGCGCGCCGGCTCGAGCGCGTCATATACCAGCGCATGAGTGTCAAGAACGATCACGTTCGGCGTCCCATGCTGCGCCGGTCGGGCTGAGGACGTCACCGATGCGGCAGTGCTTGCGCGCGGCGAGCAGTCGCGCGCGAGCCTGCTCGTGTGTATCGCTTTCGGCCACGATGCGCGCGATTACTTTCCCGCGCGACGTGACCTCGATCTCCTTGCCCTTTTGCGCCTCGGCCAGGTAGGCGGGCAGGTTCTGGCGCAGTTCGGTGACGTTGACCTTGGGCATGGCGTACTCCGTTATGTACAGAACAAGTGTACAGCTTGGCGCTGGCGATGTAAATGGCGCGTGCGGCGCGTTCAAATCCATGCTCCTGCCGTGGCTATACGCGCAGCCGTGGAAAACGAGCCGAGGGCGAAAAGAGTAGAATTGCAGCTACTTCAAAAATTTGAATTTTCCATCTTCACAGGGTGACATCGACATGCGCAAGTACCTGCACATCAATCTAGCGGACCGCTCGGTCAGGACGGAGGAATTGCACGGCGAGGCGATCGTGCGCGCGGGCCGCTACTACATTGCCAAGACCCTGCTCGAGAGCGGCATCGCCAAAGTCGACCCGCTGTCCCCGGAAAATCCGCTGATCTTCTCCGCCGGGCCGTTCGCCGGGACCAACTTCTCCAACGCCAACCGGCTCAGCGTCGGCTGCAAGAGCCCGTTGACGGGCGGCATCAAGGAGGCCAATTCGGGCGGCACCTTCGGCTTCGCGCTCGGCCAGCTCGAGACCGCCGGGCTCAC
>DAIRFM010000271.1:0-3344 GCA_036795025.1 Burkholderiales bacterium
ATCAGTGCCTGAAGTGGCGGAAGCCGGTATACACCATGACCAGGCCGAGTTCGTCGGCCGCGGCGACCACTTCCTCGTCGCGCATGCTGCCGCCGGGCTGGATGATGGCTTTGGCGCCGGCCTGGGCCACCACGTCGACGCCGTCGCGGAAGGGGAAGAAGGCGTCCGAGGCCACAACCGAGCCCGCGAGCGACAGGCCGGCATTTTTCGCCTTGATCGTGGCGATGCGCGCGCTGTCGACGCGGCTCATCTGGCCCGCGCCCACCCCCAGCGTATGGCCGCTGCCGCAGAACACGATGGCGTTGGACTTGACGAACTTGGCCACGCGCCATGCGAACAGGAGGTCGCGCAGTTCCCCGTCAGTGGGTTTTTTCCTGCTGACCACGCGCAGTTCGGCGGCTTCGACGTTCTTCGCGTCGGGCGTCTGCACCAGCAGGCCGCCGCCGACGCGCTTGAAGTCGTAGCGGTTGCCGCCCGCGGCGATGGGCACGGCGAGCACGCGCACGTTGGTCTTGGATTCAAGCGCCTTGCGCGCAGCCGCATCGTAGCCGGGCGCGATCACCACTTCGACGAACTGTTTGGCCACGGCCTCGGCGGTGGGCGCGTCCAGCGGCCGGTTGAAGGCGATGATGCCGCCGAAGGCCGAGGTGGGATCGGTCTGAAACGCGCGCTGGTAGGCTGCAAGCGCTGTCCCGCCGATAGCGACGCCGCAGGGGTTGGCGTGCTTGACGATGACGCAGGCGGGATCGGAGAACGTCTTCACGCACTCCCAGGCGGCGTCGGCATCGCCGACGTTGTTGTAGGAGAGTTCCTTGCCCTGCAACTGGGTGTAGCCGGCGAGGCTGCCCGGGGCCGGCTCGATGTCGCGATAGAATGCCGCGCTCTGATGCGGGTTCTCGCCGTAGCGCATGTCCTGCACCTTGGCGAATTGCAGCGTCAGCCGCTCCGGGTATTCCTGGCTCTTCAGCCCGGCGTCGAGGCCGGTCAGATAATTGCTGATGGCGCCGTCATAGGCTGCGGTGTGGGTGAACACCTTTTTCGCCAGCGCAAAACGCGTGGCGGCGCTGACCCTGCCGCCGCTCGTCTTCAGTTCTTCGAGCAGCGCCGGGTAGTCGGCCGGATCGACCACCACGGCGACGCCCGTATGGTTCTTGGCCGCCGAGCGCAGCATGGTGGGGCCGCCGATGTCGATGTTCTCGATCGCCTCCGCCAGCGTGCAACCGGATTTGGCTATGGTCTGGGTGAAGGGGTAGAGATTGACCACCACCAGATCGATGGGCTCGATGCCTGCATCCTTGATCGCCGCCATGTGCTCGGGCACGTCGCGTCTCGCCAGCAGTCCGCCGTGGATCATGGGGTGCAGGGTCTTCAAGCGCCCGTCGAGCATTTCCGGATAGCCGGTGTACTCGGCCACTTCGGTGACGGCGACGCCGTTTTGCGAGAGCAGCTTCGCCGTGCCGCCGGTGGAGAGGATGGAGATTTTCATCTGCGCCAGCGCACGCGCGAATTCCAGTACGCCGGCCTTGTCGGAGACGCTGATCAAGGCTTGCTTGACGAGGATGCTCATGGTTGTAGGGGGCCTTGGCTGCGGGCGGGAAATACGTGAGGCGCGGGGCTGGAGGGGCAAGGCAGATCGCGGCTGTTACCCTTCACGCCTGACCGCTCGCTCGTCACACCTTGATTTTCAATTGCTCGATTTTCTTGCGCAGGGTGTTGCGATTGATGCCGAGCCACTTGGCCGCTGTCGTCTGGTTGCCCTCGGCGTAATGCAGCACCACCTCGATCATGGGCTTCTCGACATTCTTCAACACCATCTCGTGGACGGTGCGCGGATGCTCCCCGTCCAGATCCTTGAAATATTTCTCCAGGGACTTGCGTACGCATTCGGCGATTTCACTGGCGCGCGGTGTCATGCTGCCAACTCCTCCTCATAGCGCAGGTGCTCGTATTGCTGCGCCAGTTGATCGAAAAACCGGTTCACCGCGGCCAGTTGCTCCTCGATGCCTGGCAACTGGTTCATCGCGTGGCGGAAACTGGCCGAGCCGGCCAGCCCCTTGGTGTACCAGGAAATGTGCTTGCGCGCGATCTTGACTCCGGTATCGACGCCATAGAACGCGTACAGGTCGTACAGGTGCGCGATCAGCACCTGGTGGATCTCGGTCACGAGCGGTGGCGGCAGGTGCACCCCGGTCTTGAGGTAGTACTCGATCTCGCGGAAGATCCACGGCCGGCCCTGCGCTGCGCGGCCGATCATGATGCCGTCGGCCTTGGTGTAATCGAGCACGTACTTGGCTTTTTGCGGCGTGCTGATGTCGCCGTTCGCAACCACCGGCAGGCGCGTGGCGCTTTTGACTTCGGCGATGGTGTCGTATTCGGCGTGGCCGGTGTAGCCGCAGGCGCGCGTGCGACCGTGGATCGACAGCAACTGGATGCCGCTTTCCGCGGCGATGCGCGCGACGGTCAGGGCGTTCTTGTTGTGCTGGTCCCAGCCGGTGCGAAACTTGAGCGTCACCGGCGTGTCGACCGCCTTGACCACGGCCTCCAGAATACGCCCGACCAGCAGTTCGTCTTTCAGCAGCGCCGAGCCGGCCATGACATTGCACACTTTCTTGGCCGGACAGCCCATGTTGATATCGATGATCTGCGCGCCCTGGCCGACGTTGTAGCGTGCGGCCTCGGCCATCATCTGCGGGTCGGCGCCGGCGATCTGCACCGAAATCGGATCGACCTCGCCCTCATGATTGGCGCGGCGCCGCGTCTTTTCGCTGCCCCACAGGAGAGAATTGGACGCCACCATCTCGGACACCGCCATCCCGGCGCCGAACCTCTTGCACAACTGGCGGAACGGGCGATCCGTGACCCCGGCCATCGGCGCAACGAATAGATTGTTGCGCAGCTCGTGGGGTCCGATTCTCATTTCGTGTTAAGGGTTTTTTGCGGAAGGGGAGGCAATTCTATACCCAATCGCCGCCGAATAAAAATCGATTTGGTCACGCTTTGAGGATAATATTTTGACTTGCCCTGAGCTTCGTCTAAGGCAACGCGCGGGCACCGTAAATCATGCGCCGCGCGACAAAGCGGCGGGCGAAAGGCAACAGGTCGAGGGCAAGCAGCCCGGCGCCGCGGCCGAGTTTGAGCAGCGGATTGGAATTGGAAAAAAGGCCGACCAGGCTGTCGGTGAATCGGATGCCGGCGCGGCGGTCCAGCGCCCGCGCGCGGCGATAGCCAGTGCAGAAACTGTCGCTGCCCGGCTCGCGCGTGTCGCGCGCCAGGCGGGCGAGTTCCCACGCGTCGCGCAGGCCCAGGTTGAATCCCTGGCCGGCGACCGGGTGCAGGGTTTGCGC
>DAIRFM010000272.1:0-3333 GCA_036795025.1 Burkholderiales bacterium
AAACCCAACGCTGAAAGACCCTCGCAAGAAGTAGCGGGGCGTCGGCAAGAAGGAAGGCGAGCGGCGCGCACGCTTCCGTGATAGACGACGCCTAACGGATGCGCCACACTCAACCCAACGACAAAAATTCTTGGGAGCGAAACGATGCGTAAATTCCTGTTTTCGATCGTGCTTGCCGCGGCTACGGTTCCGGCCATGGCGGGCGAACCGATCGCACTTCGTGACATGGGCTCGTTTCACGTCGGCGGCCGCGTGGTGGAAATCACCGGCAAGCCGGTGAAGGAACTCGTGCTCGGCGCCGGCGGCGTGCCGGCCAAGATCGACCCGAATGGGCTCTATCAGGTCGAAGCGATGTATGTGCAGTACTTCCTGCCGCAGAACCGCAAGGGCAAATATCCGCTGCTGATGTGGCACGGCGGCGGATTGACCGGCGTCACCTACGAGACCACTCCCGACGGCCGCGAGGGCTGGCTCAACATGTTCATCCGCAAGGGTTGGGATGTTTACAACTCTGACGCGGTCGAGCGCGGCCGCTCCGGCTTCGCGCCGCCCGACGTGTGGAAGGGCGAGCCGAACTTTCTGACCAAGGCCAATCCGTTTGAGCGCTTCCGCATCGGGCAGGGGCCCGGTTCCTGGAACGCCGATCCCGCCAAGATGAAGGTGCTGCCCGGCAGCCAGTTTCCGGTCGAGGGCTACGATAATTTCGTCAAGCAGATCGTGCCGCGCTGGATCAACACCGACGATGCCATCGTCGCCGCCTACACCGCGCTGGTCGACAAGATCTGCCCCTGCGTGCTGCTGTTCCACAGTCAGGCCGGCGGCTTCGGCTTCACGGTGGCGCAGGCGCGGCCGGACAAGATCAAGGCGATCGTCGCGGTCGAGCCGGCGGTCGCCGGCGACAAGGCGCAGGCCGGCAAGCTGAAAAATATCCCGACGCTGGTGGTCTATGGCGACAACATTCCACTCGACAGCCGCTGGCCGAAAATGCGCCAGCTCGGCCTCGACTATGCCGAGGCGGTGCGCGCGGCGGGCGGCAAGGTGGATGTGGTTAATCTGCCCGAGGTCGGCATCAAGGGCAATTCGCACATGATGATGATGGACAAAAACAATGCCCAGGTTGCCGACCTGATTCACAAATGGCTGACCGACAAGGGCCTGGTGGACTGAATCCGACAGTTGTCCTTTCCGAAAATTCCATCCCGTATGATCAAAAAATTGAAACTACAGAAAAGACGGGGGATTTATCCATTCCCGGCGTAGCGGCGCTGGGTCTCATCCGCTACGTTTTTGTGATGCCCGAGGCGGCTCTGTGGGGGAAGGGTGAGATTGATGGTGGATTGGGCGTGCATCCTGGCCTACGTGACCGGGATGGTGGACCAGGAGCTGCTGGCGCGGAACGAATATCTGGCCGCCGAAAATCGCATCCTGAAGGCCCAGTTGAAAGGGCGGCTGCGGCTCTCGGACGCCGAGCGTGCCACGCTCGGCGAGATCGGTCATCGACTGGGCCGGAAGGTTCTTGGCGAGGTGGCCAATGTGGCACAGCCGAGCACCATTCTGGCATGGTACCGAAAGCTCGTTGCCCGCAAGTTCGATGGTTCGCGGGCCCGCCGAACCGCGGGCAGGCCTCGGATCAAGCAAGAGATCGAACGGCTGATCGTTCGCATGGCCAAAGAGAACCGTGACTGGGGCTATGACCGGATTGCGGGGGCATTGGCCAATCTGGGCTATGAGATTTCCGATCAAACGGTCGGCAATGTCCTGCACCGTCACGCTTTGCCGCCCGCGCCAGAGCGCAAGCACACGACAACCTGGGCGGCATTTATTCGGACCCACCTGGCGCTGCTGGCGGGGACCGACTTTTTCACGGTGGAGGTGCTGACGCTGCGCGGGCTGATGACCTACTACGTGCTGTTTTTCATTCATCTCGAGAGCCGCAGGGTGGCCATTGCCGGGATCACCGTTCACCCGGACGAGTGCTGGATGAAGCAGATGGCCCGGAACGTGACCATGGAAGGATGTGGCGCGCTTCGAGACTGTCGCTATCTCCTGCATGATCGCGACACCAAGTACACCACCTCCTTCCGAGCGATCATCGCGTCAGGTCGGGTCAAACCGCTGGTGCTGCCTCCCCGAAGCCCGAACTTGAATGCCTATGCGGAGCGCTGGGTCAGGTCGGTGAAAGAGGATTGCTTGTCCAAGGTGATCCTCTTTGGAGAGCGCTCCCTACGGCGCGCACTGAGCGAATACGTCGAGCATTTCCACGCTGAGCGAAATCACCAGGGGAAGGGCAATGTCCTGCTGTTCCCTCGGGGTGCGGACATTCGTCGCGAGCAGGCCGTGCAATGTCGCCAAAGACTGGGTGGGCTCCTACGCTATTACCATCAAGAGGCAGCGTGAACAGCCGACAGGGTTGCGCGATGAAATGGGACTTGCCAATAAGACCGATCCAGTCCGGACCGCTAACCGATCGGGAGATCGAGGAACTCAACGGGTTTCTGCTTTCCGACGACGAACTCGAAAATGCGATGGACGTCTCCACTTTCGACGGCTTCATCTGCGCGGTGCTCTCGGGGCCGAACGTCATCGTGCCCTCGGAATGGATGCGGTGGGTCTGGGACCAGAAGGACGGCGAGCAAGCCCCGCAGTTTGCGAGCGAGAAGCAGGCGAAGTGCATTGTTAGCCTGCTGATAGGCCACGCGAACGTCCTCGCATTCACGCTGACCCATGGCCCGCAACACTATGAGCCGCTTTTCTATGAACGCAATGTCGAAGGACGCACCGTGTCGATCGTCGACGAGTGGTGCTGCGGCTACGTCAAGGGCATCGCGCTCGACCCTCTGGGTTGGCAACCGCTCATTGACGCGCGGCCTGACTGGTTCGAGGTCATCCACCTCTACGGCACCAAGAGCGGCTGGGACCGGCTGAAGGAATTGGTCGACGCTCACGAGGATTCCATTGCAAGACATCAGGCCTTTGTTGACCGGATCGCCCCCGCCGCTCGCAACGTCCATGCGTACTGGCTCGCCCGCCGCGCCCCGCAGGAGAAACCGCGACTGCCAGTCCACAAGATGCCCGTGCCTGGCCGCAACGACCTATGCCCATGCGGATCCGGTCAGAAGTTCAAGCACTGCCATGGGGCGTCGGGCACATTGCACTGAGCTATGGCATCGGGAAGATTTGCTGGACTGGCTGTTGTCCGACCGCAGGCGCCTCGGCAAACTCGCAGCACACGTCGCCAAACTGCTCGTCCTTCGGCAGTCTCAATTTTTTGACCATACGCGGTACCTGGTCATTGGGAAGGCGATCTCCTGTCCGGGTCGAAGAACAGCTACA
>DAIRFM010000038.1:0-9281 GCA_036795025.1 Burkholderiales bacterium
CGCGGCCGGCGCGTGGTTTAGGGTATCCGCTCATCTTGTAATGAGGCTCTTAAGCCTCGCCGGTCAGGGCTGAATCCCGTCGCGTTCGGAGGCTCGCAGTTCGTCCAGCCACGCGCGGATATCATCGAATACGCGGCCGGCTTCGACCTCGTTGAATATCTCGTGGTAGAAACCCGGGTAAATGTGCATTGCGCCTACGCCCGGCGCCAATTGCCTGAAGAAGGCTTCGCTGCCGGCGGCATCGACGAGGTGATCATCGCCGGCCACGAGCAGCAGGGTCTTGACGCTGAGCGCGGACGCATGCGCTTGGGTAAACTCGATCGCGTCCAGCATGGCGCCGAGCAGGCGCGCGCTGATCTTGGGATGGACCAGCGGGTCGCTGTCGTAAGCGTCGACCACTGCCTGCCGGTGCGACAGGTAGCGCGATTCGAGTCCATTCGGTATGCCGAATCCGGGGGCGATGGCGCCTAGAACCCGCAGCAGCAGTTTTTGCGCGCCCGCCAGCCTGATCCTCAGCGCGGGCGAAGACAGGATCAGGCCGCGCAGCGGCGACAGCGCACGCGTTGCGTAGTAGGCCGCGAACAAGCCCCCCATGCTGTGGCCGAGCAGCAGCGGCGGCGCTGCGAGATTCTGGGCGAAGTCATCGATCGCGATTTTCGCGTCCTGCACGAGCGTGGCGGCGTCGGGCACATCGCCGCGCGCGCCGCCCGAGCGTCCGTGGCCGCGGTGATCGTAGGCGCGCACCGAGAAGCCGCAATCGTTGAAGAAACGCGCCACATGCGCATAGCGGCCGCAATGCTCTCCGAGTCCATGCATCAACACGATGCCATCGCCCGCGGCGGCGGCAGAGCCGATCGGCCAATCGGCAACAAACAGCGGCGTGCCGTCGGCGGCAGACAGCGAGAGTTCGCGCGGGTGCGTCATGGGCATTGCTCCTCCTTGCAGGGCTTATCGAGCCGAACGCAGGGTCGGGTCTGTGGCTGTTTCGCTCATGCTGATACGGCCTTTCAGGTAAGGTACCATCTAGAGTCAGATGGCGGTCCGGGGACCGGCAACGACCGCCGCAGTATATCAATCCGGACGGGATGGCAGGACACCACGTGCGACGCTGGAACGGATGGGGCGACGACAGCATCAAGCTCGCGCTGAACGCGGAGGCGCTGGCGTTTCTGCAGCAGCGCATCGGCCAGTCCAGGCCGTTCCAGGATGCGACGCTGGCCGAGGCCTGCCGTAACATTGCGCCCGGCCGGCTGCAACCGCACCGCTTGATCGACACCGCGCCGGAGACGCGGCTGCGCTGCGGACTCGGCCAAAGCCTGCCCGACTGGCTGAAGCTGCGCTACGGCAGGATAGACGTCGTGCCCGATGGCGTCGCCTATCCGGAAAGCGGCGAGCAGGTGCGCGAGTTGCTCGATTACGCTCAGGGCTGCGCTGCGGCGGTCATTGCCTACGGCGGCGGCACCAGTGTGGCCGGCCAGTTGGCAGCGCTCGCCAGCGACAAGCCGGTGCTGACCATCAGCCTGTCGCGGCTGACGCAATTCATGGAGCTGGACCGCGAGGCGCAGTTGGCGCGTTTCGGCGCCGGCATCGCCGGTCCGGATCTGGAGGCGCAGTTGCGCGCGCAGGGCTACACCCTCGGTCATTTTCCGCAGTCGTTCGAGTATTCGACGCTGGGCGGCTGGATCGCCACGCGCTCCTCCGGCCAGCAATCGCTGCGTTACGGCCGCATCGAGCAGTTGTTCGCCGGCGGCAAGATTGAGGCGCCCAGCGGCACGCTGGTCATTCCGACTTTTCCTGCGTCGGCGGCCGGAATCGATCTGCGCGAAATGGTGCTGGGCTCCGAAGGTCGTCTCGGCATCCTGACCGAAGCCAGCGTGCGCGTCACGCCGCTGCCCGAGAGCGAATCGTTTCATGCGGTGTTTTTCCCCGATTGGGCCCGGGCGGAAGACGCGGTGCGCGCGATCGCGCAGGCCCGGTTGCCGTTGTCGATGCTGCGCCTGTCCAACACGACGGAAACGCTGACCACGCTGACTTTGGCCGGCCACAAGACGCTGGTCGGGCTGCTGCAAAGCTACCTCGCCTGGCGCAGTTGCAAGGACGGCAAATGCCTGCTGCTGCTAGGCGCATCCGGCCGGCGTTCGAGCGTCACCGGCGCGCTCAGGCAGGCGCTCGGCATCGCGCGCACCGGGCATGGCATCCATATTGGGCGCGCGCTGGGAGAGAAATGGAAACAAAACCGCTTTCGCAGCGTCTATCTGCGCAATGCGCTGTGGCAGAACGGATACGCGGTGGATACCGCCGAGACCGCCGTCGACTGGCCCCGGGTAGGCGGCATGATGCAGGCGATCGAACAGGCGGCGACAGGCGCATTGGCCGCGGGCGGCGAGCGGCTGCACACCTATACCCATCTGTCGCACCTGTACGCGCAGGGGGCGAGCGTCTACAGCACCTTTGTCTGGCGGCTGGCGGGTGACTACGACGCGGACCTTGCGCGCTGGCGCGCGCTCAAAGCCGCGGTGTGCGCGGCGATAGTGGCCAACCGCGGCAGCATCAGCCATCAGCATGGCGTAGGCACCGATCACGCGCCCTATCTGGCTGCGGAAAAGGGCGAACTCGGCATCGGCGCGATGCGCCAGCTGTTCCGCCATTTCGATCCGCACGGCATGATGAATCCGGGCAAGCTCCTGCCGCCCGAAACCTGAACGCCATGTGGCCGAGGAACTGGCGCGAGCAACTGCCGGCCACCCTCGCCGGCGATTGGGATATCGTCATCATCGGCGGCGGCATCACCGGCGCGGGGATTCTGCTCGAAGCGGCGCACCAGGGCCTGCGCGCATTGCTGGTCGAGCAGCGCGATTTCGCCTGGGGCACCTCCAGCCGTTCGTCCAAACTCGTTCATGGCGGGCTGCGCTATCTGAAGGAAGGGAAAGTGTTGCTGACGCGCGCATCGGTGCAGGAGCGGAAAAACCTGCTGCGCGAAGCTGCCGGCCTGGTGCAGCCGCAGAGTTTTGCCTTCGCCGATTACCGCGGGCGCAAGCCGGGGCGCTGGCTGTTCTCGCTCGGGCTGGCGCTGTACGACTGGATGGCCGGGCAGCGCTCGCGCCGTTACTACCCGGCGGATGAGTTTCTGCTGCTGGCGCCGCACATCGAGCGCGCCGGGCTGAAAGGCGGTATGTGCTACGGCGATGCCAAGACCGACGATGCGCGGCTGGTGCTGCGCGTGCTGCAGGAAGCGCTCGCAGCCGGCGGCGTCGCAGTCAATTACCTGGCGGCAACGCAGGTGCTGCGGACCGGGGGCAATGCAGACGGGGTGGAACTGCTGGATGCGCTGAGCGGCGCGACCTATACGATCAAAGTCAAAGTGGTCATCAGCGCCACCGGCGCCTGGGCCGACGGTCTGCGGCAGAATGCCGCGGCCGGACCCAAACTGCGCCCATTGCGCGGCAGCCATCTGCTGCTGCCGGCTTGGCGCCTGCCGGTGGCGCAGGCGGTGAGCCTGATGCATCCTCGCGATGGCCGGCCGGTTTTTGCGTTTCCGTGGGAAGGCGTGACGCTGGTCGGCACTACCGATGTCGATCACGGCACCGGGATGAAGGTGGAAGCATCGATCACGCCCGATGAAGTCGCCTACCTGATGCAGGCGCTTGAATTCCAGTTTCCGGAACTCGGTCTCGGCCTGGACGACATCATCGCCACGTTCGCCGGCGTGCGCCCGGTGATCGATAGCGGCAAGGCGGATCCATCCAAGGAGGCACGCGACCATGCGGTCTGGCTGGAACACGGCTTGTTGACCGTCACCGGCGGCAAGCTGACCACGTTCCGCCTGATCGCGCTGGATGCGCTGGAGCATTGCGCGCCGCTGTTGCCGGGCCGGCACGCGCGCTCGCACTCATCGCGAACATTCGGGCAACCCGAGCCGTTGCCGGCAAACGCGGCGCTGACGGCAGCGCAGGCGCAGAGGCTGCAGGGCCGTTACGGCATGCACGCGGCCAAATTGCTCGCAGCAGCACACGGCGACGAGCTTGCGACCATCGCCGGCAGCGAAACCCTGTGGGCTGAATTGCGCTGGGCGGCGCGCGCCGAGGCGGTGATGCACCTGGAAGATCTGCTGCTGCGCCGCACCCGTCTCGGCCTGCAACTGCGCCAGGGCGGCGCAGAACTCCTGCCGCGTATTCGCGCAATCTGCCAGGCGGAACTCGGCTGGGGCGATCAACGCTGGCTGGCGGAAGAAGCCGCGTATCTGGCCTTGTGGCGCCAGCGCTACAGCCTGCCGCCGCGCGAAACCATACCGGACTGGCGCGCGCCTGCGCTAAGCTGACGGCAGCGATCCGGATTTCCTGTCAGGATGCTGCATGTCCGGCGACTATATTCTGTCGATTGATAACGGCACGCAGAGCGTGCGCGCGCTGTTGTTCGACCTGCACGGCAATATTGTCGCCAAAGCGCAAGTGCATCTGGAAGCTTATTTTTCCGAACACCCCGGTTGGGCCGAGCACGATCCCGAGGATTACTGGCAGGCCGTGTGCGTTGCCTGCCAACGGCTGTGGGCACAAAGCGGGATCGCAAACAGCGCCGTCAGGGGTGTCGCCGTCACCACCCAACGCGGGACGGTGATCAATCTGGACAAACAGGGCAGGCCGCTGCGCCCGGCGATCACCTGGCTCGATCAGCGGCGCACTGACAAGGTGCCGCCTATCGGCCCGTGGTGGACTTTGGCTTTCAAGCTGGCGCGGGTGGACGGCACGATTGATTTTTTCCGCGGCGAAGCGGAAATAAACTGGATCAAGGCCAACCAGCCGGACATATGGAAACAGACCGACAAATTCCTGTTGCTCTCCGGCTATCTGAATTACCGGCTGTGCGGCCGCTTCATCGATTCGGCTGCCTCGCAGGTTGCCTATGTGCCTTTCGATTACAAGCGGCTACGATGGGCCGCCCAGAGCGACTGGAAATGGCAGGCCTTGGCGCTCGAGCGCGGCATGCTGCCGGAACTGGCAGCGCCCGGGGCCGTGATCGGCGAGATCGCCGCCGCCGCCGCTGCCGCCACCGGCATACCGGCGGGCACGCCGCTGCTCGCCGCCGCCGCCGACAAGGCCTGCGAAGTCATAGGCGCCGGCTGCCTCGAGCCGCATATCGGCTGCCTCAGTTACGGCACCACCGCGACCATCAATACCACCAGCGCGAAGTATCTGGAGGTGACGCCGTTCATCCCGCCTTATCCGTCGGCCATTCCCGGCGCTTACAGTATCGAAGTGCAGATATTCCGCGGCTACTGGATGGTCAATTGGTTCAAGGAGCAGTTCGGCCATCACGAGAAACTGCAGGCGGCGGATCGGGGCGTCGCCGCGGAAGAATTGTTCGACGAGCTGGTAAACGCCGTGCCGCCCGGCTCGATGGGATTGATGCTGCAGCCGTACTGGACGCCCGGCATCAAACAGCCCGGCCCGGAGGCCAAAGGCGCGATCATCGGTTTCGGCGATGTCCACGCCCGGTCCCACCTGTACCGCGCGATCCTCGAAGGCCTGGCCTATGCGTTGCGCGAGGGCAAGGAACGCATCGAAAAGCGCAGCGGCGTGCCGGTTACTGCGTTGCGCGTTTCGGGCGGCGGCTCGCAAAGCGACGCGGCGATGCAGTTGACCGCGGACATCTTCGGCCTGCCTGCGGCGCGGCCGCACATTTATGAAACCTCCGCTCTGGGGGCGGCCATGGACGCCGCGGTCGGACTGCGGCTGCACCCGGATTTCGCGAGCGCGGTCGCAGCCATGACGCGCATCGGGCGTGTGTTTGAACCGCTGCCGCAGCATAGGGAAATCTACGATCAGCTGTATCACCGCGTATACCGGAAAATGTATGCACGGCTGAAACCGCTGTATCTGGAAATTCAGAAAATTACCGGTTATCCCCGGCTTGACTAGCGCAAGGATCTTGAACATGGCTGATCGCGGGAAATGCAGATGACGCGGAAACTCGAGTGGATCGTCGTTGCGGCAGCGCTGTCGTGCTCCGCCGGGCCGGCAGCGGCCTGGGTCAACCACACCCTGGGAGCATGGCCGGCATTGGCGGCAATGCCTGAAATCAATGCGGCGCCCGCAATCAGGGTCGAAACCCTGGATGCCTTCCTCGCCGCCGAGGCGCGCGGGTTGGAACAACTGCTGCAGCGCGAGGAAGCGTGGGCCAGGGCGAATGTTCCGCTGTACCCCCCGCGTCCCGACGCGCTTGCATTCACACCGGGCGGGACGCCGGCCGAACTCAGGCAGCGCTTTGTCGCGGCGCTGCGCATCAATCCCGGGATGAAGCTGAACTTGTTCGTACAGGCGCGGCCCGGAGACAGCGTGTCGGGGAAAGCCACGCTGCCCTGGACCGAAGTCACCACCCGGCGACGCGCGAGCGCGGCACAGGAGAGCGTATTCCTGCGGCTGCGCGAGGGCGACCGGGTTGCTCTGCTCGACGTCGTCGCCACCGCCACCGATGAGCCGGATTACGGCATGGACATTGGCCTGTGGGATGACAATGGAACCCCTTACGGAAAAGCCTACGGCTTCGGCAAACAGCCGTTCGGCAATCCGGCGCTTGAGTTCGCGAGCCAGGCGCCTTTTCACATGGGCTTCTTCCATGAGACGGCCATGGTGTACAAGGCTGCGGGTTTCCTGCGGCGGACCTACCCGGAATACCGGATCCACCTGTGGCAATCCCTGGCCGCCTACGCGCTGCAAACCGCGCATCCTTACTGGGGCTGGCGTTTCGCGGGCTGGGCGCTGCATTACATCGAGGACCTGACCCAGCCTTACCACGCGAGCGTGCTGCCGGGGGTGGGCGTGCCGCGCTTGCTGTGGATCAACACGCTTGATTTATTGGGCTTGCATGAACCGAAAAAGCAGGCAATCACGCTGGTTTCCAACCGGCATTTGTCGCTGGAGAACTATCAATACCACCGGATGAGAAATGCCTATGCGCGCCATGATGCCGACGACGCATTGGTACATGCCGTCAAAGACACTTCGGCCGACGCCGGACGGGCTTCTTTTGCGGACGACGCTGCGCGCGAGGTGATCAGCAGGGAATCCAATGCGCTGGCGGGCGCCACCGACAGGGTGCTGGAACAGAGCCTGCAGCGCAAATACGTTTCCGACCCGGCTTATGTTTTGGGCGAAACCGAGCCGGAACTCGATTTATACGATGTCCTGAACAAGTCGCCGCCGTCCGCCCGGGAAGCGATGACCGGCATGGTCGCCGGTCTGCTCAGGAATTTCGGCGCGCATTCGCGCGCTTTCGTCCGTTCGCTGCTTGCACGGTCGCAACAGGGCCGGTAGAGCGGCATCGGTCCGGCAGGCGTATCCGCGCTGTTCAACCCAACACGCAAATCTACGCCATTTTATCCGCTCGCCGTGGCGTTGTTTGATGGTGACGCCGGCCGGCATCATCAGGCGCGCGGTACCGCCCGCAAACCGCGCGGTCGAAACGCCCTAACAAAAAGGCTGCAAGCGGCCCGCAGGCCGGGCCGGGCGCAATGCGCCGCCCACAGTTCAATTAAGGATTAAAATGGCGCGGACCATGGATGACCTCGATTTTTCGCCCACGCCTACGCCCCGCCCCGAGGCGGTCGCACGCGCCACAGCCCAGGTCGCCGCGCAGAGCCCCCTGTACCAGCCCGCCATCGCGCTGGAATTCTTCCGCTCTGCCGGAACGATCGAAGAGAAACCGGCGGGCAAGCCTTTGTTCTCCGAAAACGAGAAGGCCGGCGGTCTGTTTTCGAAGAACGCGCGCATGTACCTGCTGCTCGAGGGCGAAATCGGCCTGATGATCCGGAACAAATTTTTCGGGGTGGTGAAGCCGGGCGACGTGCTCGGCGAGCTGGCGGTGATCGCGGGGCTGCCGCGAAGCGCGACGGCGATGGCCAAGATCAATTGCCGCGTGCTGTCG
The DNA here is from genome assembly GCA_036795025.1 of Burkholderiales bacterium. Classification (GTDB taxonomy): domain Bacteria; phylum Pseudomonadota; class Gammaproteobacteria; order Burkholderiales; family SG8-39; genus 2-12-FULL-64-23. The sequence goes on from DAIRFM010000038.1 coordinate 7,921, forward strand.
CTGGACGAAAAGCAGTTTCGCGCCGCGCTGGAGAAGAAGCCCGAATTCGCGCTGATGCTGATGAGCATCATGGTGCAGCGGCTGCGCCAGAGCATCGCGAAACGGGGCGCCGCCATCCCGGCGGCGGGCACCCCCGCCGAGCGCAGCGACATACTCGACCGGAAGGCGCTCGCGGATCTGCAGGGCGAGCTCGGCCGGTCGGAGCCCGCCGTGTTTCAGGCAGGCAAGGTCATCGTGAGCACCGGCGCGGCCGGCGCGTTCATGTATGTCGTATTGGAGGGCCGCGTCGCCATCTCGGTGGGCAACAGCGTGGTCGAGCACGTGGGACCCGGCGGGATGTTCGGCGAACTGGCGCTCGTCGACCGCTCCGCGCGCGCGGCCACGGCGACCGCGGACACCGATTGCAGTTTGCTTGGGATCAACCGCAACGAATTTCTCAAACTGGTCAAGACCAAACCCGAGTTCGGCGCGTCGCTGCTGAAGTCGATCGCCCTGCGCATGCAGCAGCTCGCGCTGCAGGTTGCGCAGATGCAGGCCTGACCGGCCGGATCGCATCCGCGCAGAACACAGCAGCGCTCGCGCCCTTCACCGGTGCACCCCCCTCAGCCTGCGGTATTTTGGGCGACGTCGACGCGCACGGTTTCGCGGTTGAGGGCGGTGACCACCGCGCGGGCGTAACGCTCGGCCCAGGCGCCGCCTTCGGCGAAGCGTTTCTCGCCCGCCGCGCGCGCGACTTCCAGAACTTTGTCGAGGGTGAGCACCTTCCCGACCAGGCTCCTGGGGACGCAGCCGAATTCCTCGAACTGCTGCGCCAGCCACAGTTGAGCCTCCTCGGCCGTTAGCGGGTTCTTGTCGCCTGCTGGAATCCTGAACTCGTAATCGCGATCCCGGTCGAACGATACGATGACGCTGCCTCGCATGTGGCGTACTCCTTTGTTCGCAGCCAGCGTCATTTTACTGCACGCCAGGCCGCGCTGCGGCGGAAAGCGCTGAACTACGCGAGCCCCGCGATGTCGATCGCGACGATAGCCTGAGGCTGTGCAAAAAGGTCCTTTGAGCTTGCTTCCTGTGCGATCACCGATTGGCGCGCCGCACCCGGCGAGACGAGGTGGAGCTACAGCAAGAATCTCTGGCTTATATGTACGCTAACGCACAGCGCACCCGGGCTACAAAGTGGAAACTGGCTGCTATGAGCGATGGCGAACAGCCCGTTACGGGTATGCGAGGTGCGATATGGTGAATTTCATATGCGCTACCGGGGAATCCGGCGATTTATTTGGCGAGACACCCATCCCTGGGCGGGATCCGGTGATCAAGCGCAGGTTCGCGCCTGCGCTGACGACGGCCCGCGTGCTCTGCCG
>DAIRFM010000273.1:0-3328 GCA_036795025.1 Burkholderiales bacterium
CGGACACGGTGAACAGCAGGAACAGCGTGCTGCGTGAGCGCAGTTGTTTGAGCATGGGGCAGGACTGGATTCGCGCGGTGTGGTGCCGAATGTGGTGCAGCAGGGCGGTGAATTGGGGGCAGTTTAGCTTAGGCGACAGGGAGCGTGTGGAGATTCGAGGTGTATTGCTTTGAGGCATCTCTATCGAGGCCGATTTGTATGCGGCGTCCTAAATTTCGACGCATGCCAAGAGCGGCCATTGCGCGCTCGCGCGCGCCAACCATGTTTTTGGTACGGATGAAAAGCGCATCCGTACCAAAAACATGGTTATGGATAAAAGCAACTACGGCTTGGGGTTGCTTTTATCCAAGATCGCCGATTGCGTGCGGATGTGCTTTTCATCCGCGCGCAATCGGCGATCCGCGCGGACGGGTCGCCGTCCGCGCAAGCTTGGTCGCTGCAGCCAGGCAGCAGCCTGCGATCCGCCATGTAGAATGAAACCTTTGCGCTTCGGCGCCTGCAGCCGAGATTTTCATTTTGTTCCCGCCTTCATCGCAGTCCGTTCCTTATTGGCGCCTCTCCGCGTTCTACTTCGCCTACTTCGCTCAGGTCGGCGCCGCCGCCCCGTATTTCAGCCTGTATCTGGCCTCGCTCGGTCTTGCCGCAGCGCAGATCGGGGTGCTGCTCTCCCTGGGCTCGTTGATGCGTGTGATCGGTCCGAACGTCTGGAGCTGGGTCGCCGACCGCACGCGCGAGCGCGCGCGCATCATCAGCATCACCCTGGCGCTCGGCGCGAGCTGCTTTGCCGGCTTTTTCTTCGTCGACTCGTTCTGGGGGCTGTTTGCGCTGCTCCTTGCCACCGGCTTTTTCACCAGCGCATCCATGCCGCTGACCGAGTCGCTGACGCTGTCGCACCTGCGCGGGGCGACCAGCCGCTACGGTTCGATCCGCTTGTGGGGCTCGGTGGGTTTCATCATTACCGTGACCCTGGTCGGCTATGCGCTCGATTCGCTGCCGGTGGCGAGCCTGCTGTGGATGGTACTCGCAAGTTATGCGCTGAGCTGGGTCTGCGCCCTCGCCGTCCCGGATGCGCCTGCCGCCCCCGGCCACGCCGAACCCGAGCCGGTGTGGACCATCCTGCGGCGGCCCGAGGTCGCGGCGCTGCTTGGCGCGTGTTTCCTGATGAGCCTTGCGCACGGGCCGCAGTATGCGTTTTTCTCGATCTACCTCGTGGACCACGGCTACAGCAAGGCGGCGGTGGGCTGGATGTGGACCTACGGCGTGATCGCCGAAATCGCCGTGTTCCTGCTGATGCCGGCTCTGCTGCAACGTTTTTCGCTTTCGGCCATCCTGCTGGTATGTTTCGCTGCGACGGTGGTCCGCTTCCTCATGATCGGCTGGGGCGTGGATTTGGCGCCGGTCCTGTTCTTCGCCCAGCTTTTGCACGGCCTGAGCTTCGGCGCCTACCATGCCGCGGCGGTGACGGCGATACACCGCTGGTTTCGGGGCGCGCATCAGGTGCGCGGTCAGGCGATCTACCTGTCGGTGTCTTTCGGCGCCGGCGGCGTGCTGGGCAGCATGCTCTCCGGTCTCGGCTGGGACAGCATCGGCCCGGCCTGGACCTTCAGCGCCGCGGCGCTCGCCGCCTTCGGTGGTTATGTGCTGGTGGATTGGAGGGTGCGTCCCGCGCGCATCTGAGAGCCGCGCCCGCCATTGCACGCTGCTGGTCGCGGTCGCGAATTCCGCCTTCCCGCCCGCGTTGATCCGATTTCGTCAGGGGGAGTTTCAAGCCGGCGCCGGGTCCTCGTTTTTTGCTGCATGTTGCGCTCCAAATCCCTGTTTTCTGTGGCATAATTTCGTCTTATCCATCACCGTTCCCGGTCATGCCGCAGACCCTCTACGACAAGCTTTGGGCTAGCCACGTGGTGCACGTCGAGGACGACGGCACGGCGCTGCTGTATATCGACCGCCATCTGGTGCACGAGGTCACCAGCCCGCAGGCATTCGAAGGCCTGCGGCTTGCCGGGCGCAAGCCCTGGCGCATCGATTCGATCGTGGCTACGGCCGATCACAACACGCCCACCACGGACTGGAACGAGGGCATCAAGGATCCGATCTCGCGCCTGCAGGTCGAAACCCTGGACGCGAATATGCGCGAATACGGCGCGAAGGCCTATTTTCCGTTTCTCGACCGGCGCCAGGGCATCGTGCACGTCATCGGCCCGGAGCAGGGCGCGACGCTGCCGGGCATGACGGTGGTATGCGGCGATTCGCATACCAGCACCCACGGCGCCTTCGCCTGCCTCGCCCACGGCATCGGCACCTCGGAAGTCGAGCACGTGCTGGCGACCCAGTGCCTGGTGCAAAAGAAAATGCAGAACATGCTGGTCACTGTGGACGGGCCACTCGCCCGCGGCGTTACCGCCAAGGACGTCGCCCTCGCCATCATCGGTAGAATCGGTACCGCCGGCGGGAGCGGGTGTGCAGTCGAATTTGCCGGCAGCAGCATCCGCGGCTTGAGCATGGAGGGGCGCATGACCCTGTGCAACATGGCGATCGAGGCGGGTGCGCGCGCCGGCATGGTGGCGGTGGACGATATCACCGTCGCTTATCTCAAGGGACGGCCGTTCGCTCCGAGCGGCGAGAACTGGAATCGCGCGGTCGCCTATTGGCGCACGCTCACGTCCGACGAGGGCGCGCAGTTCGACCGTGTGGTGCGGCTGGAAGCGCGCGATATCAGGCCGCAGGTGACCTGGGGCACGTCGCCGGAGATGGTGGTGGCGGTGGACGAGCGCGTGCCCGATCCGGACAAGGAGAAGGACCCGACCCGGCGCGAGGGCATGGAACGCGCGCTCATCTACATGGACCTGAAACCCAACATGCGCATCGAGGACATTCGCCTCGACAAGGTGTTCATCGGTTCCTGCACCAACTCGCGCATCGAGGATCTGCGCGCCGCCGCCGCGATGGTGCGCGGCAAGCGCGTCGCCTCCAACATCCGCCTTGCCATGGTGGTGCCGGGCTCGGGCCTGGTGAAGGCGCAGGCCGAGCAGGAGGGGCTGGACCGCGTGTTCAGGGACTCGGGTTTTGAGTGGCGCCAGCCGGGTTGCTCCATGTGCCTCGCGATGAACGCCGACCGCCTCGAACCGGGCGAGCGCTGCGCATCGACCTCCAACCGCAATTTCGAGGGCCGCCAGGGTGCGGGCGGCCGCACCCATCTGGTCAGTCCGGAAATGGCGGCGGCAGCCGCGATCGCCGGGCATTTTGTCGACGTACGTAGCTGGCGCTGAGACCATGGAAAAATTTACTGTACTGAACGGGCTCGTGGCGCCCCTCGACCGTGCTAATG
>DAIRFM010000274.1:0-1637 GCA_036795025.1 Burkholderiales bacterium
CGGCTGAAGCGCTCGAGCTCAAGGTCATCGATCTCATCGCCGCGGACGTGCCGCAACTGTTGCAGCGGCTCAATGGCCGCAAGCTGGAGCTCGCGGGAACCGTGCGCGTGCTCGACACGGCCGGGGCGGTCGCGACCGCATACGAGCCGGACTGGCGCACGCGCTTTCTCTCCGTCATCACCGATCCGAGCATGGCCTACGTCCTGATCCTGCTCGGCATTTACGCCATCCTGTTCGAGTTCTCCAACCCGGGGATGGTGCTGCCCGGAGTGGTCGGCGCCATCTGCGTGCTGGTCGCGATGTACGCGTTCCAGATGCTGCCCGTCAACTATACGGGGCTCGCGCTGATCGCGCTTGGCGTCGGCCTGATGGTGGCGGAGCATTTCGTTCCGGGCTTCGGCGTCCTGGGAATCGGCGGCATCGTGGCTTTCGTGATCGGCTCGATCATGCTGATCGATACCGACGCTCCCGGTTTCCGCATCCCGTGGCCGCTGATAGCCGGGGCGGCCGCCGCGAGCGCGCTGTTCCTGATGCTGGTGCTCAGCCTCGCCGTCAGGGCGCGCGCGCGGCCCGTGGTGAGCGGCCGCGAACAGATGCTGGGCGCGACCGGCGAAGTGCTCGAAAATGTCGCCGGCGAAACCTACGCGCGCGTTCACGGGGAAATCTGGAAAGTGCGCTCGGGCATCCCGCTCGAGCGCGGTCAAGTCGTGCGGGTGACCGGCATCGACGGTCTGTTGCTGACAGTGGCGCCCGCGCAATAAGGAGAGACAAAATGAACCTGGAATTCAGCTCGATCGGCGGTCTCGTTATTCTGTTTCTGGTGGTGGTTTTCCTGGTCAACGCAATCCGTATCTTCCGCGAGTACGAGCGCGGCGTCGTGTTCACCCTCGGGCGCTTCTGGAAGGTGAAGGGGCCGGGGCTCGTGATCATCGTCCCCATCATCCAGCAGGTGGTCAGAGTCGACTTGCGCACCGTGGTGCTCGAAGTGCCGACCCAGGACGTGATCTCGCGCGACAACGTGTCGGTGAAAGTCAGCGCCGTGGTGTACCTGCGCGTCATCGACCCGGAGAAGGCGATCATCCAGGTCGTCGATTACCTCAACGCCACCAGCCAGCTCGCGCAGACCATGCTGCGCTCCGTGCTCGGCAAGCACCAGCTCGACGACATGCTGGCGGAGCGGGAGAAATTGAATCTGGACATCCAGCAGGCGCTCGATGCGCAAACTGATGGCTGGGGGATCAAGGTCGCCAACGTCGAGATCAAACAGGTCGACCTGACCGAGTCCATGATCCGGGCGATCGCCCGGCAGGCGGAAGCCGAGCGCGAACGGCGCGCCAAAGTGATACACGCCGAGGGCGAACTGCAGGCTTCGGAAAAACTATTCCAGGCAGCCAAGATACTGGCGCAGGAGCCGCAGGCCATCCAGCTGCGTTATTTGGAAACGTTGACGGTCATCGGCGCCGACAAGAATACGACCATCGTATTTCCGCTCCCCATGGATTTGCTGACGCCCTTTCTGCAACGAATGAAGCACGGCGCGGGTGGCGCAGCCGACTGATGCGCGCCGGGGTGCGTGCGCGTGGCGCCGGCTTCATCTTCCCGCCGGCAGATCCACGAGCATGCGCGAGGCCATACCA
>DAIRFM010000274.1:1737-3327 GCA_036795025.1 Burkholderiales bacterium
GGTTCCTTGTTTGGCTCCGATGCTCTTCGCCTTCTGACCTCTGCAATTCTTGTCGCCACGTGCGCGAATGCATCCGCCCAGGCGGTTGGCCAGGCGGAAAAACTCAACATGGAACTCGTGGGCTATCACGACCTGCAGGGGCGCAGCGCCTATCAGCCGCTGGTGCACGCGCAGGGCGGACGCTGGATCGCCTACATCGGCCTGCATGGCGACCGGCTGCCGAACGAACTCACCGGCGCGGTCGAGGACAGCGGCACCGCGATCCTCGACGTGACCGATCCGCGGCGGCCGAAAATGCTCGCCCACATTCCAGGCGAGCCCGGCCGCGCGGAGGCGGGCGGCGCGCAGATGGTGCGGGTGTGCGACGGTGCCGACCTGCCGCGCGCCGACAAGCGCAAGGTGTACCTGCTGCGTCCTTTCGGCAACAGCGCGCAGGAGCTGTGGGATGTCACCGACCCGGCCAAGCCGGCATTGGTGACCACGGTGGTAAGCAAGCTCCACGGCTCGCACAAGAACTGGTGGGAGTGCGACAGCGGCATCGCCTACATCGTCTCCGGCGCGCCCGGCTGGCGCACCCGGCGCATGACCCAGATCTACGATCTCGGCAATCCGGCCAAGCCGGTATTCATTCGCAATTTCGGCCTGCCGGGACAGCAGCCGGGCGCGACCGGGCCGGTGCCGACCGAACTGCACGGCCCGATTTCCACCGGGCCCAAAGGCAACCGCGTCTACTTCGGCTACGGCACCAACAGCGGCGGAATCCTGCAGATCGTGGACCGCGACAAGCTGCTCCGAGGCCCGAAGGAGCCCACGCCGGAAAACCTGCTCTATCCGCAGGTGGGCAGGCTGGACCTCGCGCCCAACGTCGGCGCGCACACCGTGTTTCCGCTGCTCGGCATGGACATCGCCGAATTCGCCAGGGACAAGGAGGGCCGGGTGCGCGACTTCGTCGTCGTCACCAACGAAGCGCTGACCAACGAATGCCACGAGGCGCGGCAGATGATGTGGATGGTGGACGTGACGACCGAATCGAAGCCGTTCCCGGTGGCGAACTGGACCGTGCCCGAAGCGAGCGGCAATTTCTGCAGCCGCGGCGGGCGCTTCGGCACCCATTCGTCGAACGAGAGCTTCAGCCCGATCTATTACAAGCGCATCATGTTCTTCGCCCACTTCAACGCCGGCGTGCGCGCGGTGGACATCCGCAACCCGTTCCAGCCGAAAGAAGTCGGCTATTACATCCCGGCGGCCACGGACAAGACCGACAAGCGTTGCGTCAGAAACGAGACCGGCGTGGAGCGCTGCAACGGCGTAATCCAGACCAACAACGTCGAAGTCGACGACCGCGGCTACATCTACATCGTCGACCGCGCCCACACCGGCATGCACATTCTCGAGCCCACTGGGCCGGCGCGGGCGATTGCGGCGTTCAAGTAGATGGAACGTAATCTTTCTATCGGCTCGTTAGGTTGGGGAATGAGCAAGGGACTCATAATCCTTTGGTCCCTGGTTCGAGTCCAGGTGGGCCACCAATTCGAGCACTTAGCCTAGCTTTCGGACTGGCCTTATCGAAAGTCCGGACGTCGGTATAGG